>JBIIEQ010000125.1:0-5016 GCA_044237765.1 Methylococcaceae bacterium
GGCCCCACCCTCGGCCGCGCTCTTCACGGTGTAACCGACCACCAGGGCACCACACATCCCGGCACAATGGAATCCCGTCAGCGTGCCGGCAATGAACAGCAGAGCCAGACTCAGCGGCTGCCCATCCCTGGGGGTCTCAAAATGTCCGCCCAGGAACTGACTGAAATTCAGAACAAGGAACAGCCCCAGACAGAGGACCGCGATGACCATCGCCTGCCGCAACCTCAACATGAGCGTGTGCGCTGACCGTTTTCGGGATTCTTCAGTCATTGAACAAAATTGATCTCGCGTCAGGTAGTACAAAAACAGATCAGGCGGCCCCGCAGGAAAGACTGATCACTAGTCCGCCGAAAACCCCGTTGGAAACGGCCCTTATTTAATGCAGGATACATGCCCTTCTACAAAAAACGGCGGTGAAAGGCGCCCTCAGGATAAACATCGACTGAGTCATTCCGCGATCGATCAGCCACCCCCCACGAAAAGTGTGTGATATCACACACCTGACTCCGGCAAATGCCGCATTTCCTGCCTGCAACAGGCTTGCGCGTTGGCTGCCAACCCCCGTCCACAGCAAGTTTCATGGCATGGCACGAAGCTTGATTGCAGTCGGAGTGCGTGAACAACCTGTTTAGCCATAGAGGTGATTTGATGAGTTCCAATCAGTCCTTGACCACCGTTCAACAGCCGCAGCCCGGCGCCATGATCCTCGGTACCGGTCTGGCTTTCGCTTCCCTGATATTGTTACCTGCCGTAGCCGCCCAATTGGGCGTTGGCGCAGCGCTGACGGGCGCCATGCGCATCGCGCTGATGCGGGCATCCAGCCGCGTGATCAGCGGCGGCCAGGCGACGGGAGAAACCTCACCCGCCGGCTTCAGCTGTCACTAGACCCAACCGGCGACGTGCCTACGCTGGTAGGATCTTCCGGGATGAACTCGACCCCTGGACAAACATCACGAGCCCATTCAAGTGAATGACAACACCCAGTCCTGCGACCTTTGCCAGTTACCCATCGAGGTCAGCGGCTATGAAGTGAAGACCCTTGGGGGTCTCAAGTATTTCTGTTGCGAGGGATGCCAGGGCATCTATCGCATGCTGCATGAAGGTGAGCTCGTGGAGGAGAATAGCGACCCTTCACCAGAACCATGATCTCCTGGGTTGTCCCGTTCGACCGGTCTATAATCGGTAACGGCAAAAACCCCATTCCATCGGGAGATAACCGCAATGGCACATGTACACGGAGCAGCCGCCAAGGCGGCCGCACACCATCACGCCGCCATGGGACATGGCGCTACCGGCATGACTTCCATGATGGGGCATGCGGGCGGCGCGGGACATGCCATGGCAAAGATCACACAACATGCAGGCACGGCAGCCGGGGTTGCCGTGGCCACCAGCACACCAGCGAGGAAAGGATTGATGAGCATTCTTGCAAGACACCCTTTATTGGTATTCGGTTTGGGCGTGGCCGCCGGGTATTACGCTCACAAGTATCGGAAGGAAATCATTGAGTCGGCTACCCTGGTCACAGAGAAAGGCAAGGATTTCGTCCTGAACCAAAAGGAGAATCTCGAAGATCTGGTCGCGGAATGCAAGGAGTGCGCAGACGATGAAGCCTCCGACAAGGGAAAGGCCAAAGGTAAAGCCTGATTCGACCCGGTCTTTATCAAGGGACTTCAGATAGCATGTCGCTTTCCCGACAAGTCAGGTTGCGGTATCGCGCCGACGGACACCTGCGATTTGATCTACCACCGGAGCTCTGCTCGCCAGATTCATCAGCTGAGCTGGTTGCGGGCTTGCAGGCGCAGGAGGGGATTTATCGAGTCGATCTGTCGCCGGGCCGGGGAAAACTCGCTATCCGCTACCTGCCCTCGATCTGCGATTTCGCCACCGTGATCCGGTGTCTGCATGGGTTCATCAGCGCCAGGAAGCAGCCCGCGAAATCAAGCCACAAAGGAGTCACGCTGAAAGCCTCGGGGCACTCGGTCGCATTGATCTCCGCACCGGCATCGACCTCCCTGGGAGCGTGGCTCAGGACAAAGCTTCAGGAACTGCGCGAAACCGCGATGGCGATGAGAATCCTGGCGCAACGGGCCATGGGACCGGGAGCCTCCCCTATGATGCAGCGACCGCGCTGGCTGAAGGAGTTCATGAATGACCTCCTGATGCTCTACCTGATCAAGCTGCACTGGCATCACATTCTGACCGAGTGGCTACCGCGGCCTTGGACGCACCGATATGAATGGGCTGCGACTGTCTATCTGATCTATTTGTCCGTCCAATCAAAGCTGCCCCAACAGACCCGCTGACAGAAACCCACTACCGGGAGTGACGTGCATGGTTGCCGCCGAAACTTTACCCCGTCACTTCCGACTGGAGCATCGCCTGCGGCGCCGAATCCGCATCTCGGCGCCCAGTCTCCGGCTTGACCCGGAACGCCTCTACACTCTGGAAATCCTGCTGCGAAAGCGGGCGGCCATCCGATCGGTGCGGGTCATTCCGGGATTGGGGGGCGTGGTTATTGACTACAACCCCAGTCAGCTTCCCGAAGGCAATCTCTGTATCCTACTGGATGCCGTCATCCCGAATCTGGGATCGGGCAAAAAGCGTCGCCAGAACCAAACTGACACCCGCACATCCGGCGGTACCGCCCGGGAAATCAATTTTGCCATCGAGGGCATCAGCTGCGCCTCCTGTGCCCTGCTGATCGAGCTTGTCCTGAAGCGCGACCCCCGCATTCAGCGCGCCAGCGTCAACATGGCTGCCGAATCAGGCCTGGTGGTTGGCGACATTCCCCAGGAAGCGGTTTACGACACCATCGATAGCCTCGGCTACAAAGCCCTACCTCTGGATACCGTTTCGCAACGCAAGCTGCTGATGGCCCGGGAAGAGCAGCGGCTGAGCGAATCCCGCCGCAGAGCCATCATGGCCGCCTTGCTCAGCATTCCGGTGACCATCATTGCCATGGCCGAGTGGAAGGGAGCCTTCTGGCGATGGGCACAATTTGTATTGAGCACTCCCATTGTCTTCTGGTCGGGTAAACCGTTCCTTAAAAAAGCCATCAGCCTGGCCAAGCAACGCTCCGCGAACATGGACAGCCTGATCGTGCTGGGCGTGGGAGCCGCCTACGTCTACAGCACCGCATCGCTGTTTTTCCGGCGTCCCTACCTCTATTTCGATGCGGCGTCGGGCATCATCTGTTTTGTGCTGCTCGGGCGCTATCTCGAGGAAAAAGCTAAGGGTCGGGCGCATGCCGCCATACGTCGCTTGCTGGACCTGCAACCGCAAACGGCGAACCGGTTAATCAATGGCGAAGTGACCACGGTCTCCGTGGATGATCTGGCTATCGGCGACCTGATCCTGGTTCGGCCCGGTGAAAAAATCCCCACGGATGGCCTCGTCATGGACGGGCTATCAACAGTTGATGAAGCCATGCTGACCGGCGAAAGTCTGCCCGTGGTCAAGGCGGCTGGCCACGAAGTGGTGGGCGGCTGCATCAATGGGAATGGAGCTTTGCAAGTCAAGGTGACGGCCATTGGAGCCGATACCGTCCTGGCCGGCATCATTCACATGGTTGATCAGGCACAGTCTTCGAAACTGCCGATTCAGAAAACGGTCGACCGCATCTCCGCTATCTTCGTTCCGAGCGTAATGGCCATCGGGGGATTGACCTTCGCCGGCTGGCTGTTGGCAGGTGCGGGCTTCACCACTGCCTTCGCCACCGGCATTACCGTCCTGCTGATCGCCTGCCCCTGTGCGCTAGGCCTCGCCACACCGGCCGCCATCATGGTCGGCACGGGACAGGCCGCTCAGCGGGGCATCTACATCCGCAACGGAGAAAGCCTGGAGACTGCCACCCATCTCACTACGCTCATTTTCGATAAAACCGGGACGATCACCGAGGGAAAGCCCTATGTCACCGATTTCACTAATGTCTCCCAACTCGACGATGGACGGGTAATCACGCTGGTGGCTTCGGCCGAGCTGCAGTCAGAGCACTTTCTTGGCAAGGCCTTGGTCGACTATGCCAAACAGCAGGACGAGTCTCTCGTCGCTGTCGATGACTTCGAGGCGACGCCGGGACGTGGCATCAAGGCGGCGATCGAAGGACAACATCTGGTCATTGGCAATCTCGCATGGATGAGAGAACTGGGTATCCGGCTTGATTTATTCAAAGATCAGCATGAGGTCTTTGCCAAGGATGGAAAAACCCCGGTTTTTTGCGTGATCGACGACCAGCCCACCGCTCTGTTCGGTATCGCCGACCGGCCCCGGGAAAATGCGGCAGAAGCCATCGCCCGGCTTCATGCACGGGGCGTGGAAACCATCATGGTCACCGGCGATATCGACGCTGCCGCACATTTCGTGGCTCGACAGGTGGGTATTGACAAGGTGGTCGCCCAGGCAAGGCCTGAGCGCAAGCTGGAGATCGTTCGAAGCCTTCAGGAGTTGGGCAAAAAGGTGGGTATGATCGGCGACGGCATCAATGATGCTCCGGCTCTTGCGGCTGCCAATGTTGGGTTTGCCGTTGGAACAGGGACCGATGTTGCCATTGAAACCGCCGACCTGACCCTCGTCAGCGGAGATATCAACAAGGTGGCCGATGCCTTGGAGATCAGTGGCGATACGCTCAAGGTCATCAGGCAGAATCTTGCTTGGGCATTCGGCTACAACACCCTGGCCATACCCATCGCCGCTTTCGGAAAATTGAACCCCATGGTCGCCTCGATCGCCATGGCGCTCAGTTCAGTTTCTGTGGTGGTCAATTCACTCCGCCTTCAACGCTAGTAAGCCTCGCGTTCGTATTTTGCAGTGGCGCGGTTTTCCCCGTCACCCCGAATCGGCACGATCGCCAACAACAGGGGATTTCACACACCTAATAGGGCAAATGCCGACTCTCTTCCGTTTTGTGTGGAAAGACTCATAGGGTGACCGTGTGAGCGAAAGGATTGGCCGGGAGGTTTTGCAGCTTCCCTGTGGTCAGAAAGATGATGTTGGTGAGGCTTCTGATGGACTGAA
>JBIIEQ010000003.1:0-77316 GCA_044237765.1 Methylococcaceae bacterium
GGACTCAATATTTCTGGCCTGAGAACTTCCAAATTAATCAATTTGCTGCTGCCTTAGTGCGGCATGGTATTTCCACATCTGTTCTGACCGGAATGCCCAATTATCCAGGAGGAAGACTTTATCCTGGATACCATGCTTTTCAGCATACTAAGGAGTATCATAACGGTATTAATATCTACCGTATACCAATTATTCCTAGAGGTTTCAATTCGACATTGAGATTGGTTTTTAACTATATATCTTTTGTCGTATGTGGATTTTTGTTCGCCCCTTGGGTTCTTAGAAATAATAAAATAACCTCAGTCTTGGTATACGCTCCCTCTCCAATACTTCAGGCATTACCTGCTATTTTCTTTTGCTGGACACGTAGAGCACGACTAGTTCTTTGGGTACAGGATCTTTGGCCAGAAGTTCTGACCGCAATGGGTTTCGTTAAAAATCCAATTATTCTGAAATTGGTCGATCGGCTGGTGAGGCTTATTTACAATCACAGTGATATAATACTGATTCAGTCCGAGGGTTTTCGTTCATCTGTTACACATCGTGTTAATGATGCGAGTAAAATTCGATATTTTCCAAACGCATCTGAACTAAATATTAATCCATCTTCGAATGAAAGTGTTGAACAGTATAATGATCTTTTAAATGATTTGGAAAGTAATTTTTCTGTTGTGTTTGCTGGTAACATTGGAATTGCCCAGTCCTGTGAAACGATCGTCAATGCTGCGGAACAAATTAAAGAAATATCAAGTATTCGTTTCTATATAATTGGGGATGGAACTGAGGCCTTAAATTTAAAGCATATGATTCAGTCTAAAGGGCTTTCAAATGTTGTGATGGTTGAGGCTATCCCTGCTCAATCTATGTCTGCTATTTATAATGCTAGTTCAGTTCTGTTATTAACCTTACGTAACCAAAAGGCATTTTCGGCGACAATACCCAGTAAACTCCAATCCTACATGATTGCTGGAAAGCCTATTGTTGCTAGTGTCAATGCGGAGGGGGAGGCAGCACGATGCCTGCTTCAATCTGGGGCGGGAATCGTCTGCTCCCCCGATAATCCAAAGGCTTTGGCAAAGGCAATTGTAGATATACATCACATGTGTGAAAAAGATAGACTAGAATTGGGTTTAAATGGGAAAAAGTATGCAAATTCACATTTTAATTTGGATGATCGAATCCACGAGCTCATGGGTATGCTCGTGTAAATAAGAATTCACCCAACGTATTATTGAATATCTTTCAAGATTTCAAAAGATATCTAATATTCTAAATATAAATGAAGGATATTAAGGCGCTAACAGGTATAAGGGGTTTTGCTGCAGTATGGGTCTGTGTCCATCATTATGCTTACAGCACCTTAGGTACTGAGGATCGTGGTCTTCCGCTTAACTTTCTAACCCAAGGCCATTGGGGTGTAATTATTTTCTTTGTACTTAGCGGGTTTATACTCGGCTATGTTTATTCTTCATGGTTCAGAATCCCATTTTCATCATCTGATTATATAAAATTTATAAAATTAAGAATTGCTCGTGTGTATCCACTCCATTTTGCCACTCTCATAGTGTGGTCATTTGGTTGTCTTTTAGGATTTATAGGGCTTAACAGTAATGACTCCCTTTATACATTCGTACTGAACCTGCTTCTTGTTCATGCGTGGGGTTTTACGCCTTCAATATCCTGGAATCAGCCTAGCTGGTCAATAAGTACTGAACTTTTCTCATATCTACTTTTTCCATTCTTTTTTAATTGGATAAACCATCGATCACGCATTGTGTGTGTAATCATAAGCTTATTGTTGTTGCTCTCAATATTGCATCCTCCACAGGTATGGATTGCTAAGCAGATCTTTGCATACTTTAAAAATAAATTGGTAATTAACCAATTTGATTATGGATTATCTGTTATCACTTGGTTTTATTCCTTTGCTTTTGGTGTCGTTGTTTTTTTTCAGTCTACGGGTTCTAGTAAAAAGCTAAACCCCGATCTTGCTGTTATTGTGGGGCTTTTTATTACCATCGTTATGCTGGCTAATGCAGGAGCACTTAATGGTGGCGAAACTGCTATGGGAATTTCGTTTAATACAGGGCTTGTAATCTATGGTATTTACAATGAGAGTAAGGTCGGGGCCTTAATATTTGGCAACCCTATCAGCGTTATGTTGGGTGATATATCCTACTCTCTATATTTGACACATATAATGTATCCGTTAATTATCAATCGTATCTGTGCGTTTCTAGTACCTAAATTTTCTGTTTATGACCTGTCGCTTAGCTCTCAATTACTCGTGGCATTGCTTCTCTCATATCTTACTTATAGATATTTTGAGCGTCCCGCGCGATTGTACTTGAGGAGTAAAATGTATTGAATACGGGCAGATATATCTCGCTGTAGGTTTCCCAGTGAGAATGGGCAGGTTATTATTGTTAATTATTCAATATGTATTAGCCAATTAATTCATTTCGACAAATCTAGTTGTAATGATAGCCAGCTTGGATTGTTAAATCGTAGTTTGTATGAAAAAAATACTTTTTGTAGCCATGCAGAATAGCCCTCACACTATACGGTGGATTCTGCAGGCACAATCCGAAGAGTGGGAGGTCCACCTCTTCCCTATATCTCAGTATCCACTCCATCCGGATATGCCTTCATGGGTTAAAGTACATCATCCATGGAAAATCGCTAGAGCATCGTTTGGTTCTGGATTTCTTACCTCTCCTATTGTTACGGGGAACATTCTTCTCGCTTATCTATCCTCTTTATTTAACTTTCGTCAAAGAATCCCCATTCTTTCTAGCTTGATGCTGTTTCTGGTTGACTCATTTCGCTCCTCTTTGGGTGTTTCTGGAAACACATCTCCCATTGCCTATGGCCCATTCGTGTTGTCCCAGCTTATTAAAAATCTTAAGCCTGATTTGATTCAATCACTCGAGTTTCAGCATGCGGGATACTGTGTATACGCTGCGCGAGGGCTTATGGACAACAAGCTATTTCCCAAATGGATGGGTACTGTATGGGGTAGCGATATCTTCTATTACAGAAATATCCCGAACCATCTAATTCAAATAAAACAACTATTATCCGCTTTAGATATTTTCTCCTGCGAATGCAAGAGAGATATTGATTTTGCGAGGGAGTTAGGGTTTACTGGGGTTATTTCCCCAGTATTACCGGATGCTGGTTCGGTTGATGTATCAAACCTTAAACAATGGCGTGATCTCATTGTTCCCTCGAAGCGAAAACTTATATTGCTAAGAGGATACCAGAGCTTTTCCGGAAGGGCGTTGACAGCTTTGGATGCACTGGAAATGTGCCATGAAAAGCTTCATGGTTATAGAATATTGGTTTATTCAGCTTCAAATGAAGTTAAACAAAGGGTCAAGGAGCTTGCGTTATCGACAAGTATTGATATTCATATCCTGTCGCATATTACTCCTTATGCGATGCTTAGATTATTTGCAAGAGCCAGATTATTTATAGGTATAAGCATTTCTGATGGAATTAGTCGCTCTATGATTGAAGCAATGGCAATGGGAGCATTCCCGATACAGACTGATACTTCTTGCTGTGAGGAGTGGATTATTGATGGAGTAAACGGGTACAGTGTTCCCGTAGATGATATCGTAGTAATCTCAGGAAAAATACAGTCTGCTCTGGCAAACAACGCAATGGTAGATAATGCTTCACGGATGAATTATGCGATCATTGATGAAAGACTAAATAATGAGACTCTAACCAGTCATGCCCTTGAGTTCTATCGTACCTCCCTCGGCTTATGTTAGTGCCATTGTTGAGGATCATCAAATTATTATTACTTTCAATAGCTTATTCACTGAGTCTTTTTCACCCTATGGCCTATGCCAAGGATAATGGGTCACTGGAATTTAAAATTGCCGTTGTAGCACCATATGACATACGACAAGAGTGGTTTTGGGCCTTGCGTGGGGGTGGAGTTAACGTAGCTCCTGGTTACCTGCATCAATTGAAAAGCCAACTTGAAGGCTTGTCCTTGCTGGTTTTGGACTCTATGCCGTTATCTTCAGGAGATGCTGAGGATATCTATAACTGGGTTTCAAATGGTGGAATATTAATTTATTCAGGTTCGGCGTCCGCTCTACAAACACCGTCTAATCAAAACGATGTTACTCATGACCTGAACGTTGCATTTCCTGAATTGTTTGGTGTTGATTTTGATGGGATTGATCCGGGGCAAATAAACTATTATCCGCATCTTGTAAAATCCTCATCGCTCTTGAGCCCGTTGATTGCTGGTGATGGAATAAGGTTTGGGAGGATTGGAATTGGGCATACCTATCGTTTCAAGGAAAGAGTTGGAAGTGAGGTTATTGCAAGGAGTAGTCGTTTAAGTTTGGGCAACGATAGCTTTGTACTTCCGAAGGACAATCCAACAATTATTTCGCATCGCTTAGGTAAAGGTCTGGTTCTGTTTTTTGGGTTTTCATTGGGTGATATATCCGCTTGTTATTCCAGTCTCGGCTTATCTAAAAAAAGTGATTGCAGTGGTGCTGGATCAGCTCACGCTTTGATGCGCTGGACTATTGCCAATACCTTATGGGATTTTAAAGGAGTGCAGGTACCATTACCCATGGAATCTCCTGGTCCTGGTTATCATGCTGTGATTGTTACTGGAGATGTACATAACAATCCTGCTGAAACGCGTGACCATGCATCATTGCGGATGGCGAAGATCTTTGAGAATAATCAGGCACCACTTTCCCTTTATCTTGAGGGGGAAATTGGAAATACCGCTCCAGATCTTGTTGCGCAGCTGAAAAACAGGCGAAAAGTTGAGCTGTCTACGCATGGTCTTAACGGTAAGATATACATGTCAAAACTTTATCACCTTAAATCAGTAGGAATTCTACACGATTTTAAAAAGTCTGAACTCCTTCTTGGTGTACCTTCTTTTTTAAATCGAGATCATCTATTGTCTTTTAGGAGTCATGGATGGCTCTCCGATGAAGGGGCTTGGAATGCTTTTCACTTTGCTGGAGTCGGTCTCGTATTTGATCATGTTGCCGACTCCATGGATCAGAGTAATCCTGTAAGATTGACACCATTGTGGTATGAAAAAGCATTTCAAGAAAGATTGTTTGTTCCTTTCTTTGAGCACAATGTAAGCACCGCATGGGCTGACTTTAAGTTATCATCATTGCATTCTCTGAATATTGCAAACTTGGCTTCCGCTGAACCAGAGCCCACTTTTCGTATGTCATACGGGATTTATAGTAATTATGTGCATGATGTTCATTCCGTTATGCACAGACTCTCTAGCATGGGTGGGCTAACAGAGGTATGGCTATGGCATCCTGAGGGAGTACTATTTAATAATGGATTTAGCGAGGTTAATAACTCAATCAAGGCCTTCATCAATGAGTCTAATGTAACTATGTTTAGAGGAGATGAAGTAGCCACTTGGCGTGCTAATCGTGAGCGATTTACTGTAAATCCTGAATGGGATAGTCATGGTCAACTTAAATCCCTTCATTTGTCGGTCCCTCGTCCTGTACCGTTATCTCTCCCCGTAGAGTCGAACTCAGCCTGTTCTACTATCAGTTATTGGGTAATTGGTGATGGAAGTATTCCGGGTGGATGGACATCTAGTAGATGGAGTGACCCCTATGGACGTACAATCACTCGTTTTAGCCATAAAATAGCCATTCATCAGTAATGACGAAATGCGTCTTTTTTCTTCTGCTGTTCGTCTTATTGATGCAGAATATCTGTGCTACAACAGTTCCAGGTTCTGATGGAGGCAATCCAGAATTAACCCTCATGATTCCGTTGCAGAGACGATTTGGTTCATTTTCGAGTGCTGATCATATTGTTCCGAATCAGGCATTATGGGAGAAGATCATTATTGACGAGTCGGGCTCTGGTTGTGGTAATATTTCCAAGTTATTAATGCTAATAAAGCGAAATCCTGATCACTACCTATCTGTAAATAATGAGTCCACAACACTTTCTGTGTTGAATACGTCAATTTCAAGTCAAGAATCAACCTCGGCATGTCCTGTCGTGTGGGAAACATGCCTGTTGCTCAGATGGTTATCACCCAGGATCGATCTAATTGCGAATTCTTGTAATCATAATTTCTCCAGCTCTTACATCGTCGACGCTTCCGAGCTTTTCGACACTCTGACTAGTTATTCAATATCTATTCTTACACTGAAAACTCAGAACACTAAATTATTCAATCTATATAAGTCATATATAGCGAATCCTTACAATTCTATTGATATTCGTCATTTCATTTTGGCGTTGGAAGAAAGTGGACATTCGAATGTAGCTCATGCACTTATGGGTGAAATGTATCAGATTGATCCATCTGGTTTATGGCTTACGGGAGATTACTCTGATTCTCAACGTCTGATTGATCTTTCCCTCAAGCAAAACCCGGATTTGCGATAGATATCCTTACGCCGAATTTCTTTATCATATTCTAGGTTCAATGGTATTGGGGTGTTTTTCGTGAGGGATATCAAGGGGTTGACGGGACTTCGTGGTTATGCTGCCTTAATGGTTTGTCTTCATCATTACAACTACCGTAAGTCAGGTACATTATTTTATGATATCGTCGCAAAGGGTGATTGGGGTGTTATCGTTTTCTTTGTATTGAGTGGTTTTGTTTTGGCTTATGTATATCAAGATTGGTTCAAATCGAGTTTACAGAAATCAGATTTCATTCACTTTATGCGGCTCCGACTAGCCAGGGTCTACCCATTGCATCTTGTTATGTTGATTCTGTGGGGTCTGCTTATACTCTATGGTCGTATTGCTATTACTGAAAACGATACCCTTTATACTTTTTTTCTTAATCTAATGCTCACGCATGCATGGGGGTTTACACCAACCCTCTCTTGGAATCTTCCTAGTTGGTCTATCAGTTCTGAATTGTTCTGTTACCTTCTCTTTCCATTGCTGATTGTTCTGGTTCGTAATAAACCAATCTATCTTCTTATTTTTGTCATGGTTGTGCTTCTCATTGAACCCTTTTACCATCCTTATGCTTATATGGTAAAGTTTTTTATGGACGCTATGCACCTCAATTTTGTCGTACATCAGTTTGAGTATGGTGTGTCATTGGTTGATTGGTTTTGTACATTCGCATTTGGTGTTGTCTCCTTTTGCCTTTTTGATAGACGGACTTTGGGTGGGGTGTTACCTGAGGCTTTATTTCTCTGTGGGGTTGGTATATTTATATATATATCTTCGATCAATCTCAGTGATAATGATGTTATTCGGGTTATAATTACATTTGCATCGGCTTTGATTATAGCCTCCGTATTTTATGATAGTAGGCTGGCGGCCGTTATCCTGGGGAATCCTTTAGCGGTTTTTCTCGGTCTTATATCTTATGCTCTATACCTTTCTCATATAATTTTAAAACAGGTGATGAGCTTATCCTGGCCTATGTGGGCTTACGTCTCTTCTGCGCTCTTGGTCGCTACCTTTATTCACTATTTCTTTGAAAAGCCTTGTCGTAACTGGCTCCGTTCGGTTAAATAACAGAGTCTGCCTCATGCACTACCTTGCCTGATATAAATATGACATTCCACCTAGGCAATGGAACCGAATGTTGCCCTAAAGTTGTCTCCGGCAGCCATAAGTCCGGAAGTACCTGGGTTGGAAAGATGCTAAGCCTCCATTCTAAGGTTGGCTACATTTATGAACCTTTCAGCCCACTTTTCTCGTCCCTTTGCGTTGATCTTCGGTTTTCGTTAATCTAGGGACCCGATTCACTCCCGACCATTTTGATGGACGTTCTGATACTGACCGGCCTGTTCATCCTGAACGGCCTATTCGCGATGTCTGAAATCGCGATTCTTTCCGCCCGAAAAATTCGCCTTCAGCAAGCCGTGGATGACGGCGTCGCCGGTGCCAAGGTAGCGCTTGATCTTGCTAACGAGCCCAGCCATTTTTTGTCCACTATTCAGGTCGGCATCACGCTAATCGGTATCATGAGCGGTGCGCTGGGCGAGGCGGCGCTGACTGGCAAGCTCGAAGCTTACCTGCAGCGCTTCCCCGAGGTATCCCCGTACCGAGAGGGTCTGGCTCTGGCTATCGTTGTCATAGGTATCACGTACTTCTCGCTGATCATCGGCGAACTAGTCCCCAAGCGACTCGCCCTTTTGAAGCCTGAGCGAATTGCCATGATCATGGCTCGACCGATGGGCTGGCTCTCGATGCTGGCTTACCCCCTGGTCAAGCTACTCAGCTTGTCGACCGATCTGGTTTTGCTGATTCTTCGCGCGAAAAAATCCGATGAGCCCCTGGTGACTGAAAAGGAGATCAAGCTGATGATCGACCAAGGCACTGAAGCGGGCGTATTTCACAAAAGTGAAAAGGAAATGGTATCCAACGTCATGCGCCTGGATACCTTGAAGGTCGGGGCGATCATGACACCCCGCATGGATATGTATTTTCTGGATGCGGCCAGTCCCATAGAAGAAACTCGCAAACGGCTGATCGATAGCCCGCATTCCATCATCCCAGTCTGTCGGAACGGGCTGGACAATGTCCTCGGCGTGATCGAATCCAAAGATTTGTTACGTCGGGCTTTGGCGGGTGACGAGCTCAAGCTGACCGCGGCGATCCGTCCGGCCAATTACATTCCCAAGTCGCTAAGTCCAATTCAACTGCTGGAGGAATTCAGGCGCTCCAAGATCGCGCTGGCACTCGTGGTAGATGAATATGGCGAGATCGCGGGGCTAACCACGCTAAAGGACGTCATGGAAGCTATTGTTGGCGATATCCCCTCCGAAGAGGCCGAGGATGAGGAGCCCGAGGTGTTGCAGCGGGAGGATGGATCGTGGCTTCTGGATGGCACACTCACCATAGAGAAATTCAAGCAACTCTTTGATGTTGAAGAACTGCCTGATGAGGCGGCAGGTAACTACCATACTATTGGCGGCTTTGTCATGTTGCAACTCGGCCATGTCCCACGCGCCGCGGATCACTTTACTTGGGGCGATTTGCGGTTCGAGGTCATGGACATGGACCGCAACCGGGTCGACAAGATTCTGGTATCGTCCTTGACGGGCCATGAAGTCCAATTGGGCTAGTGCAGGAGTCAGGTGAACCATATTCTTCGTTGGCCGCCCGTCCTCATGTTTCAGGAGCGTTAATGAATATCTCGACGGAATCCCGCGACGGTTGGACACTTCTGATACTCAAGGAAGAACGACTGGATGCGCTGAATTCCGGTGAATTGCGGGACAAGATTCTTGGCTTGCTGGAAGCGGGCGGTCAGCGGTTGATCGTTGATCTTACTGGGGTCAATTTTATTGACAGCTCTGGTCTCGGTGCCCTGCTGTCGGGTTACAAAAACGCCAATCTGCGTTCTGGCGCCTTCGTCCTCGCTGGCCTGCAGCCGCGAGTGCAATCCATGTTCGAGCTGACCCGGCTGCATCGGGTTTTCGAAATATTTTCAACGGTCGAAGACGCGCTGGCCAAGGTCTGAGGGAGGTCGCTCATGTTCGACGGAGATGATATTCATGTCGATATCGTGGTTCCCAACAAGAAGCGCTATCTGAGCCTGATTGGGAACATCGCCGAGGAAGTGGCCAGGGCCTTGGATAATTACGGTGGCGACCGTGAGGCTCTTGCCTATCACCTAAATCTCGTGTTGACCGAGGCTATGGTCAATGCGATCGAGCATTCCAGTCCCAACGATACCGACAACACTGTTCGCGTGTGCATTTTCATTGAACAGGACGACCTGTGCGTGCGCGTCTATGACCATGGTCAGGGATTCGATATCGATTTGGTACCCTCTCCGGATATTGACGAACTCAGCGAGCGGGGGCGCGGAATTTTCTTGATTCGGACGCTGATGGATGACGTCAGCTATCGCAAGACGGAGGCCGGTAATGTGCTGGAGATGCACAAGCGGTTGGGTTGAGCTCCCCCGGCCTCCCTCACAACCTCTGCTTCTCCCGGCGCATCCTGATGGCTGGTCTGCCTGGCGATCACCGGCACGGTGATTTCGGACGCCTCCTGTGCCGAACATTTCTGCACCCTGCCGGTCCTAAACGCTCAACTTCTCTTTACTCTGAATAGAACCATGATCAATCCGTTGCTGGAAAACACGACGCTTCCTGCTTTCTCCAACATCAAGCCGGAACACGTTCTGCCGGCCATGACCCAGCTGATCGCTGACAGCCGAAGCACCATCGATGCGCTGCTGGCCAATGGTGGTCCATACACCTGGGCCTCGCTGGTCGAGCCACTGGAGGACATCGACGATCGGATCAACCGTGCGTGGTCACCCGTTGGCCACATGAATGCCGTGGTCAATAGCGACGAGCTTCGTGAGGCTTACAACGCCTGCCTTCCATTGTTGAGCGAGTATGCGACTGAAGTCGGCCAGAATGACGTGCTGTTTCAGGCTTACAAAAGCATCGCCGAAGGTTCCGAATTCGAGAAGCTGGACACCGCACAACGCAGGATTATCGAGAATGCCTTGCGGGACTTCCGGTTGTCCGGGGTCGACTTGCCGCCGGCCGAGAAGCAACGCTTCAAGGAAATTGCCCAGGACCTTTCGCGGCTGGGCAGTCAGTTCCAGGATCATGTGATGGACGCGACCCAGGGCTGGACTCGTCATGTCGAGGATGAGTCGCTGCTGGCCGGGCTACCGGATTCCGCCAAGGCCATGGCTGCGCAGGCCGCCTCGGCCAAGGGGCTGGCTGGCTGGCTATTCACTCTCGAATTTCCTTCCTACATCGCGATCATGACTTATGCCGATGATCGCGAGTTGCGTCGCGAACTGTATACGGCCTACGCCACCCGTGCCTCGGATCAAGGGCCGAATGCCGGCCAATGGGACAACACTCCGGTGATGGAGAAATTGCTGGCGTTACGTCATGAAGAGGCCGAGTTGCTTGGCTTCAATAACTTTGCGGAATTGTCTCTGGCGACCAAGATGGCGCCCGGTACCGATGAGGTGGTCGCATTTCTTGAAAACCTAGCCGGACGTTCCCGAGTCCCCGCGCAGGAGGATCTTGCCGAACTGCGAGCCTTTGCCGAGGGTGAGCTTGGCATCAATAATCCTGATGCCTGGGACTGGACCTATGCATCAGAAAAGCTTCGGCAGAAAAAATATCAGCTTTCCGAGGAGGAAGTCCGTGCCTACTTCCCGGCATCCCGGGTGGTTGCAGGCATGTTTGCTGTGGTGGAAAGACTTTATGGCCTAACCATTCGGGAAAAAGCCGGGATCGACGTTTGGCACCCCGACGCTCGATATTATGAAATCCACGATCAGGCCGGGGAATTGCGGGGTTCATTTTTCCTCGACCTCTATGCCCGCCCCAAAAAGCGAGGTGGGGCGTGGATGGATGAATGCGTCACGCGGCGGCGCCTGGCCGACCGAGTGCAGATTCCGGTGGCCTACCTGACCTGTAACTTCACGCCCCCGACTGGCGATTCGGCCGCGCTGTTGCGCCATGATGAAGTGCAGACGTTGTTTCATGAGTTTGGCCATGGTCTTCAGCACATGCTGACCCGGATCGATCATCTGGGCGTTTCGGGCATCCATGGCGTCGAGTGGGATGCCGTGGAACTGCCCAGCCAGTTCATGGAGAATTTTTGTTGGGAACCCGAAGCGTTGGCGCTCATCTCCGGGCACCATGAGACTGGCGAACCTCTGCCTACATCACTGCTCGACAAAATGATCGCGGCCCGAAATTTCCAGTCGGGCATGCAAATGCTCAGGCAGCTGGAGTTTTCGCTGTTCGATTTCCGCATTCATCGGGATTACGAACCGGCGCAGGGTGGCCGGATCTATTCGATTCTGGGTGAAGTCCGTCGCAAGGTGTCCGTTGTCTTTCCCCCGGATTTCAATCGCTTCCCCCACAGCTTCTCGCACATTTTCGGCGGCGGGTATGCGGCAGGCTACTACAGCTACAAATGGGCTGAAGTGCTGTCCAGTGACGCCTTTTCCCTGTTCGAAGAACGAGGTATTTTCGATCCTCAAACGGGTCGCGAATTCATGCAGAACATTTTGGAGAAGGGTGGCAGTCAAAAAGCCATGGAATTGTTTGTCGCCTTTCGTGGGCGCGAGCCCAGTATTGATGCCCTCTTGCGACACAACGGCCTAGCCAAGGCCGCCTGACAAACGCAGTCTAATTCTGTTGTCAGGGTCTCCGGGCCGGACATTCATAGCGGATCGATGGCTCTGGAGAATGTTCTGTTTTCATCCGGAAAGGAAAAAAGCCTAATGAATCCCGGGCCGATGTGCTAAATTACGCGGCTATTTTCAGAGGGGGACCTCATTGAAGGCGCGGATCAAGTGGGTGGAAAACGCCCTGTTTCTCGGAGAATCCGGCAGCGGACACGCTGTCGTCATGGATGGCCCCCCGGAGTCTGGCGGCAAGAACCTTGGGGTAAGGCCCATGGAAATGTTGCTGATTGGCATGGGAGGTTGTGCGTCATTTGATGTGGTCCATATCCTCCGCAAGGGTCGTCATGACATTCGACATTGTGAGGCCTTGCTTGAAGCTGATCGGGCCGAGACCGACCCGAAGGTATTCACCCGCATTCACCTGCATTTTGTCGTCACCGGCAAGGGTCTGACAGAGGCTGTGGTTGAGCGTGCGGTCAGGCTCTCGGCCGAAAAATACTGCTCCGCGTCCATCATGCTGGGCAAAACGGCCACGGTGACCCACGATTTTGAATTGATCGAGGCGGCCTGAGCGTGTCGCCCTTCCCCAAAGAATCAGCCTTCACTGCTTATCCATGCAGTGATTTTTTTGCCATCTACCTGCCCCTTGGCAGTCCCACCATTTGACGGGGTATCGTTAACTCGATGGATATCGAAAAACTTCAATTGCATGGCTTCAACAACCTCACCAAGTCGTTGAGCTTCAATATCTATGATATCTGCTACGCCAAGACCGAGCAGCAGCAACGACGCTACATCGAGTACATCGACGAGATGTACAACGCTGAGCGACTGACCCAGATATTGACCGATGTGAATGCGATCATCGGTGCGCAAATTCTCAATATCGCCCGGCAGGACTACGAACCGCAGGGTGCCAGCGTGACCATGCTTATTTCCGAGGGGCATGAAGTGCCTTCAATGGTGGGTAACATGGAAGAACCGGGTCCTATGCCGGACTCGGTGGTTGCGCATCTCAACAAGAGTCACATCACCGTTCACACCTACCCGGAAAGTCATCCCTATGGTGGCATCAGCACCTTCAGGGCTGATATCGATGTGTCGACCTGTGGCCGCATTTCTCCGCTAAAGGCGCTGAATTATCTGATTCACAGCTTCGAGTCCGACATCGTCATCATGGATTATCGCGTCCGCGGCTTCACCCGTGACATCAGCGGCCAGAAGCATTACATCGATCATGAGATCACTTCGATCCAGAACTACATTTCCGACGTGACCGCCGAGCGTTATCAGATGATCGACGTCAACGTCTACCAGGAAAACATATTCCACACCAAGATGATCCTGAAGGACTTCGTACTCGACAACTACCTGTTCGATACCGACAAGGACGCCCTCACCACGGACGAGCGCACTACCATCCAGCGGCAACTCAAGCATGAGATGGCGGAAATTTTCTACGGACGGAACTATAAGCTGCGCCGCTGAGGGAGTAGCAATAAGGTTGTGTTTTTCCAATATAAAAAACCGGCATAACGCCGGTTTTTTTATGGGAGTTGTCTGGCGAGCAGTGTCACGGGGTGAATGACTTCAATGTCACCCAGGCCACGTTGTTTAAGACCGGCGCGCAGATGCATGGCACAGCCCGGGTTCGATGTCAGCAATAGAGAGGGTTGGCTGGCAGCGATGAGATCCAGTGCATCGTCTCTCAATGCAGCGGCCATTTCCGGGTGATCCACCATGTAGCTGCCGGCGGCACCACAGCAGCGGATCTGGGCAGGAAGCGGGATCACCTTGAGTTCGGGAATACGTTTCAATAGCGAGGCGGGATGCTGATCGGCCCGCAGTACATTCCTGAGGCTGCAAGGCGAGTGCAGGCAGACGGTTGTCGGCAAGGGCTTAAGCGCCAGCTCGTCGGGCCATTCCTGTTCTGCAAAGAACTGACTGATGTCACGAACGCGCTGGCTGAATGCCCCGGCGCTGTTGGAGTGATCGGTCTTGCCGTATTCGCTGAGCATCCCACCACAGCCACTGGCAAAGCTGACGATGGCTGGAGCTTCGGTGCTCTCAAACGCTTTGAGATTCTGCTCGATGCGCTCGCTGGCGGATGAGGTATCGCCAGCATGCTGGTCTAGTGCGCCACAGCAGGTCTGGCGTACGGGTATGTCGACGCGGATGCCCAGGCGATTCATCACGGCCATGGCCGACGCCAAGGTTTCCCGGTCCAGCAGTTCTGCGGTGCATCCGAGATGGAGTGAGGCGCTGGCCTTTTCTCTAGTAGAGGAAGGTGGGTAAGTGCCGGGTGGTGGAAGCGGAGCTGCCTGGCTTGAGGGCAGTCCGGCTGTCATTTCACCGGCGCCGGTCAGACTGGCGAGTGCTTTCACGGCGCCGGCGGCAGCCCCGCCCATCAATCGACCTGCCAGCGGGGCCAGTGTTTCTCCCGTCAGGGCGCTGCGCATCATGGTTTTTTTAAGGCGCTGCCCCAGCGAGCCCTCGCGATCCTGTGAGTGCGTGGCTGAACGAAACTGGTCGACGATCTGCCCATACGGAACATACGCCGGGCAGACCGATTCGCAGCTCCGGCACAGCAGGCAGTTGTCGATGTGTGCGTTGAGTTTTGGTGTGGCCTGGAGTTCATCTCTGGCCCAGCCCTGGATCAGTGACAGGCGGCCGCGAGGGGATTCGTTTTCGTCCTGGGTTTTCTGGTACGTGGGGCAGTGCGGCAAGCACAGGCCGCACTTGACGCAAATATCGGTCTGGGCGGCGAGGAGGGCATCGCTCATGGTGCGGGTCGGGCCTGGATAGCTCGTTCCTGACTTGGCCGTCAGTGCCGGAAGTGCCGCATGCCGGTGAAGACCATGGCCATGCCATGCTCGTCTGCGGCGGCGATCACTTCGGCGTCCCGCATCGAACCGCCCGGCTGGATCAGCGCGGTCACGCCGGCTTCCGCCGCCGAGTCGACGCCATCCCGGAAGGGGAAGAATGCATCGGATGCCACGACCGACCCAGCGACGGCCAGTCCAGCGTCCTGCGCCTTGATGGCGGCAATGCGGGCTGAGTAGACGCGGCTCATCTGCCCGGCGCCGACGCCGATGGTCTGTTGATCCTTCGCGTAGACGATCGCGTTCGACTTGACGAACTTGGCCACCCGCCAGGCGAACAGCAGGTCGGTCAGTTCGCGGTCGGTCGGGGGGCGTCGGGTCACGACCTTCAGGTCGGCGGCCTCAATGTGGCCGTTATCACGGTCCTGCAGCAGCAAGCCGCCTGTGACTCGCTTGCAATCCCATTCCTCGGGCGGCACGGCATCCCAAGCGCCGGTTTCCAGCACGCGAATGTTCGGCTTGGCTGCCAGCAGGGGCAGGGCGGCCGGATCGATGCGGGGCGCGAGGATGACCTCGACGAACTGCCGATCGACGATGACCTGGGCCGTTTCCGCATCCAGCGTGCCGTTGAAGGCGATGATGCCGCCGAACGCGGAGGTCGGATCGGTTGCGTAGGCGCGGTCATAGGCCTCGGTCAGGCTGGCGCCCAGCGCCACGCCGCAGGGGTTGGCATGCTTGACGATGACGCAGGCCGACTCCTTGCCAAACGCTTTAACGCACTCCAGTGCCGCATCGGCGTCGGCGATGTTGTTATAGGAGAGTTCCTTGCCCTGAACCTGTTGGGCCGTGGCGATCGAGCCTCGCGGGGCGTTGGGTTCGACGTAGAAAGCGCCCTGCTGATGCGGATTTTCGCCATAGCGCATGGCCTGGGAATGGCGGAACCTCAGCACCAGCGGGTCGGGGAAGGGTTCGCTGCCCTCGATCTTGCCCAGGTAGGCGGAGATGGCCGCGTCGTAGGCGGCGGTGTGGCGGAAGCTCTTGATGGCCAGGCGAAAACGGCTGGCGTCGGACAATGTGCCGCCGGAGGAACGCAATTCTTCCAGCACGGCAGCGTAGTCGGTCGGATCGACCACCACGCCGACCGCGTCATGATTCTTGGCCGCGGCGCGAATCATGGCCGGTCCGCCGATGTCGATATTCTCGATGGCGTCCTCCAGCGAGCAATCGGGCTTCGCCACGGTCGCTTCGAATGGATACAGATTGACGATCACCAGATCGATTGGTCCGATACCGTGTTCCTGCATGACCGCTTCGTCGGTGCCTCGCCGACCGAGAATCCCACCATGAATCTTGGGATGCAGCGTCTTGATGCGGCCACCCATCATTTCCGGGAAACCGGTGTGTTGCGAAACCTCGACGGCTTCGATGCCTTCTTCGGTCAGGGCCTTGTAGGTGCCGCCCGAGGAGAGAATTTCAATCCCCATTTTCTGGAGATCCCGGGCGAGTTCAAGCAGGCCGGATTTATCGGACACGCTGATGAGGGCACGTTTGACTCGGGTATTCATGGGGTCCTGAAGAATGGGGCTCGCGCTTATTCGATGCCGTAGAGGTTCATTTTCTTTCTCAGCGTGCTGCGGCTGAGCCCGAGTACCTGGGCGGCTTTGGTTTGGTTGAATTCACAGTGTTCCAGAACGGTCTGGATCAGAGGTTGCTCGACTTCACAGAGAACCAGTTCGTAAAGTTGGGTCGCGCCTACGCCGTCGAGTCGGGCGAAATAGTCCTTGAGTGCTGCCCGTACATGCTGGCTGAGGATGGAGTTATCCGGTGCGGTCTGTGTTGGATCGATTTTTGCGGACGGGCGGGTCATGTCGGACTGGCCTGGGTCATCTGGTCAAGCACTTGTCCCACGAAATCGAGTTGGCCGCGGGCGGTCGTTTGGATATTGAAGCCGGGTTTGTAATTCATGGTGCAAGAGAGATGATCCATATACCAGCCGAAATGCTTCCGAGCGATTCGTATGCCCTGATGTTCGCCGTAGAAGGCGTGAAGTTCCTGTATGTGCTCCAGAATCAGCGCTTGAATTTCCTGATGTCCGGGTGGCCTGCAGTCGGGGGCATCGTCTCGGCCTTGGTTCATTGCCCGGAAAAGCCAGGGTTGCCCCAGCGCCGCCCGGCCGATCATCACAGCATCGGCTCCGGTTTGCTGCAAAACAGTCAGCGCCTTTTGCGGGCTATCAATATCGCCATTGGCGATAACCGGGATCGCCACAGCCTCTTTCACTGCGCGGATTGTACGGTATTCGGCCTCCCCGGAAAACCCGCAGGCACGTGAACGACCATGGACGGTGAGTGCCTGGATGCCCGTATCGGCGGCGATTTTGGCAATGCTGACGGCATTGCGGTTCTCCAGATCCCAGCCGGTGCGAATCTTCAGGGTGACCGGAATATCCACGGCGCGGACGACTGACGCCAGAATGTCCGACACGAGAGTCTCATCACGCATTAGGGCGGAGCCAGCGGCCTTGCTGCAGACTTTTTTCGCAGGGCAACCCATATTGATGTCGATGATTTGTGCGCCACGGTCGGCGTTGAAGCGCGCCGCCTCGGCCATGTCATGGGGGTCGTTGCCAAGGATCTGCACCGAGCGCAAGCCGGTTTCGCCGAGGTGATCGGTGCGCAACAAAGTCTTGCGGTCGTGACGCAAGGCGGGGTTTGCCGACACCATTTCGCTGACGGCCAGCGCCGCGCCGTAACGCCGGCAAAGGCGGCGAAATGGACGGTCGGTGATGCCTGCCATCGGCGCAAGAATGAACGGATTTTCCAGAGTGTAGGGACCGATTTGCATGGATGTGGGTGGCTGGCGACTCATGACCCGGGGATGATGCGGAAAATCGACTCCAGCACGCTCTCGACCGTGTGTGTCCGCATGCAAGAAAATTCCCCGCCACAGGTTGGGCGGCGGTGGCAGGGTGAACACTCGCGGGGAACGTAAAGCACACGGCTGTTCTCGCGAGTGGTGTCGAGGTAGGGCGCCGTGGAGCCAAACAGCGCCAGCGTTGGCGTGTTCATCGCCAGACCCAGATGGGTCAGGCCAGTATCCACGCCCACCAGCAGTCGAGCCTGATCGATCATCGCGGCACACTCGGTCAGCGATGTCTTGCCGACCAGATTGATGACAGCTCCGCCCGCCATTTCGCTGATTCGAGCCGCTCGTTCCCTGTCTCCCGGTCCGCCCAGCATGACCGGACGGAGGCGGGGACTGATCCTTCGTGCCAGCTCGGCCCAGCGGTCATCAAACCAGTGTTTTTGCGGTCGAGTGGTGAAAGGTGCCAGCACGGCATAATTGTCCCGAAGGCCGGCTTCTTCGAGCAGTCTCGTCGCCCGTTGCTTGGCCTCATCCGGCACTGCAATGTCCATCATGAAGCTGGTTTCCGTGGCGCCCAGCCGAACGGCAAGATCCCGGTATTCCTTGCCGATGCGCGGGTCGTCCATTTCGCGGGGAATCACTTCTGTCATCAGCCACTGGCTGCCTTCGCGGGAGCCCAGCCCAATCCGTCGCCGCGCTCCACTCAACCAGCTCCAGATGCCGCTCTTGAGCAGCCCCTGCAGATCAATGACGAGATCGAAGTGCTCATCACGCAATGAACGGACGAACCCACGAATTTCGCTGGTCAGCGCCAAATGCTCACCGGATTTCCGCAGCGACCGCCAGTGCCGGCGCGGGAGCAGATGTACCCGGTCCAGTCGGGGGTTGTGCTGGAGTAATTCCACCTGTGCGTCTTCGGCCAGCCAGGCGATGTGGGCTTCCGGGTAGAGGTTGCGCAATGCGGGAATCAGGCCTGAGGCCATGATAATGTCGCCAATGGCGCTCAGCCGAATGATCAGAATGCGTTGGGGCGGAGGGGGCATCGGAAATTGTCTCGTTGAGTTCGAGGCCTGTAGCGAACGGGAAAAGAATTTGTGTTGAGAATATCAGGCAGCGTTAATCGGCGGTAACTGCCGGCTGTTGTGATGACTGGAATTCAGTCCGCAATGAACCTTGATAGTCGCTGAAATGATCCCAACATCTTTTTCATCTTTGGACTTACTCAGGATTCAATCATCATGCGAATGGACAAACTGACCGGCAAATTCCAATCGGCCCTGGCGGATGCGCAAAGCCTGGCGCTCGGCGGCGACCAGCAGTTCATCGAGCCCGTGCATGTCATGATCGCCCTGCTGGATCAGGACGGCGGCACCGTCCGTCCGCTGCTGACCCAGTGCGGCGTCAACGTGGCCAGCTTCCGGACCGCCCTCGGGCAGCTGCTGGACCGATTGCCTAAAGTTGAAGGCACCGGCGGCGACGTGCAGATTTCCAGCGACCTGCTGAAATTGCTCAATCTCACCGACAAGCTGGCACAGAAGCGCGGCGACCAGTTCATCACCAGCGAAATGTTCGTGCTGGCGGCGCTGGAGGACAAGGGCGCACTCGGCAATGCCCTGAAGCAGGCCGGCCTCAAGGCCGAACAATTGCTGCAAGCCATCGAGAAGGTGCGCGGCGGCCAGAAAGTGGACGACCCCAACGCTGAGGAGCAGCGTGGCGCCTTACAGAAATACACGATCGATCTGACCGCCCGTGCCGAGCAGGGCAAGCTCGATCCGGTGATCGGCCGCGATGACGAGATCCGCCGCACCATCCAGGTGCTGCAACGCCGCACCAAGAACAACCCCGTCCTGATTGGTGAGCCCGGTGTCGGCAAGACGGCCATCGTCGAGGGCCTGGCGCTGCGCATCATCAACGGCGAAGTGCCTGAGGGCGTCAAGGGCAAGCGTCTGCTGGCCCTGGACATGGCCGCGCTGATTGCCGGCACCAAATTCCGTGGCGAGTTTGAGGAGCGCATGAAGGCGCTGCTCAACGACATCGCCAAGCAGGAAGGCCAAGTCATACTCTTCATCGACGAACTTCACACCATGGTCGGCGCTGGCAAGGCCGATGGCGCCATGGATGCCGGCAACATGCTCAAGCCGGCACTGGCGCGCGGCGAACTGCATTGCATCGGCGCCACCACGCTGGACGAATACCGCCAGTACATCGAGAAGGACGCCGCCCTTGAGCGCCGCTTCCAGAAGGTGCTGGTCAACGAACCCAGCGTCGAGGACACCATCGCCATCCTGCGCGGCCTCAAGGAAAAGTACGAGGTGCATCACGGCATCACCATCACCGATCCGGCCATTGTCGCGGCGGCGATGCTGTCGCACCGCTACATCACCGACCGCAACCTGCCGGACAAGGCCATCGATCTGGTAGACGAGGCCGGCAGCCGCATCCGCATGGAGATCGACTCCAAGCCTGAGGCGATGGACCGGCTCGATCGCCGCCTGATCCAGTACAAGATCGAGCGTGAAGCCCTGAAAAAGGAAACCGACGAAGCCTCGCGCCGCCGCCTGGTCGAGTTGCAGGAGCGCATCGACGAGATGGAACGCGAATACGCTGAACTGGAGGAAATCTGGAAGGCCGAGAAGGCCGCCTTGCAGGGGAATACGGCCATCAAGGAAAAGCTGGAAAAGGCCAAGCTCGACATGGAAGCCGCCCGTCGCACCGGCGATCTGGCGCGGATGTCGCAGCTTCAGTACGGCGAAATCCCGGAATTGCAGAAGCAACTGGAAGCCGCTGATGCCGCTGAGACACAAGAAGCCACGCTGGTGCGCAACAAGGTGACGGACGAGGAAATCGCCGAGGTGGTTTCCAAATGGACCGGCATACCCGTGTCCAAGATGCTGGAAGGCGAGCGCGAGAAGCTGCTGCAGATGGAGGCCGAACTCGGCAAGCGCGTGGTGGGCCAGCAGGAAGCCATCACCGCCGTGTCCGATGCCATCCGCCGCTCCCGCGCCGGATTGTCCGACCCGCGCCGGCCCAATGGCTCGTTCCTGTTCCTCGGCCCGACCGGCGTCGGCAAGACCGAGCTCTGCAAGGCGCTGGCCTCGTTCCTGTTCGATACCGAGGAGGCCATGATCCGCATCGACATGTCCGAGTTCATGGAAAAGCACTCCGTGGCCCGGCTGATCGGCGCGCCGCCCGGCTATGTCGGCTACGAGGAAGGCGGCTATCTGACCGAGGCCGTGCGCCGCCGGCCCTACGCCGTCATCCTGCTGGACGAAGTCGAGAAGGCGCATCCGGACGTGTTCAATATCCTGCTGCAGGTGCTGGACGACGGCCGCCTGACCGACGGCCATGGGCGCACGGTGGATTTCCGCAACGCGGTGATCATCATGACCTCCAACCTCGGCTCCGACCGCATCCAGGAACTGGCCGGCGAGGAAAACTATGCGCTGATGAAGGAATCGGTCATGGCCGTGGTGCGCCTGCACTTCCGGCCGGAATTCATCAACCGCATCGACGAGGTGGTCGTCTTCCATCCGTTGCAGAAGGACCAGATTCGCGCCATCTGCAAGATTCAGATCGGCTATCTGGAACAGCGGCTGGCCGAGCGCGACATTACGCTGGAGGTCACCGATGCCGCCCTCGACCTGCTCGGCGAGGCCGGATTCGACCCGATCTACGGCGCCCGCCCGCTCAAGCGCGCCATCCAGCAGGATCTGGAAAACAGCCTGGCGCAGGACATCCTCGCCGGCAAGATCGGCCCCGATGATGTCGTCACGGCGGATGCCGAGGACGGCCGGATTGTGTTCTCGGTGATCGCGGAAGCGAAGTAAGGAAGTAGCGCGAGGTGCTGGCGGGGTCCGGGGCCTTGAGTCAAGCCGACATTCAAGCGAGTCTTGGCAGATCAATCATGAATTGCCGCGACTTATGTTTGATGATGTCTGTTGGTTGTAAATCTGCCGATCACATCCGGTCCTAAGGACTCACGACGCCCTGGCCGCCCCGGTTCAGCACGTGGGTATAAATCATCGTGGTGCTCACGTCCTTGTGCCCCAGGAGTTCCTGAACCGTGCGGATGTCGTCACCTGATTGCAGAAGGTGAGTCGCAGCGGCGTGCCCTTGATGTGAGCCAACAGCGCGTTCACCTCTCGTGGGTCAACACGCCGGGAGGCGCTGAGGCTTCCTGGGCCGGATCAGATCGCCCAGCCAGGGCAGATCGATATCCAGGACGCGCTTGTAAAAAAACAGCAACGCCAAAAGCGCCTGCTGGTGGGTGCTGGCGGAAACGTTCCTTGCATTGGCAAGATGGCTCAAGAAAGCTACCACTTCTGCCGCGCCCATTTCCCGCGGATGCCGTTTACCATGGAAACTCACGTAGTCCCTGATCCAATGGACATAGGCCTCTTCCGTGCGCCAGTGCGGCATTTCCCGTTTCAATAGGCGGATACACATCGGTCATGACCGTTCCTTCCAATCGCTTGATTTTGCGGAAAAAAGCACGATTGACAGCCACAATTGTAGAGCGTAGTTTGCTGCTTAAACATAAAAATTGCCGTATAAGCTGGCCGCTTACATGGCAGATTTGATGTCTACTTTTAGTTAGGTGCCAACGATGCCTACGAAGCGCAAACCAAGTACGAAAGTTTCCTCAAATCGCAAGTTACCTGAATGGATTACTGCACATTTTGAAGAGTCGCTAGACTCGCTTCAGACGCTGATGCAGATTGTCCACATTAGCGAACGGGGAATCGGTGTCCTTAGAGGCATGCCGAAAGTGGTGAAGGTCCTTGCCGACGTGCAAGGCAATGCTGATGATACCTCTGCCGCCAAGCGCCTCGAACAAGCCGAGAAAGAGGCAACACTCGCCGATAGTGAAATTGATAAGGACTTTCCTGTTCTCCACGGGTTCGCTGTTGTAGCCCTTTGGAGTTGGCTCGAGCACTTTGTTAAAGGATTTGTCGCTCTTTGGCTTCTGCATCGCCGCGATGGAATCACTGTTCCCGCCGTTCAGAAGCTCCGCGTAAAGCTTGGAGACTACCTTCAACTGCAGAAGGCTGAGCAAGCTCAGTTCTTAGTCGAGTTACTCGAACAAGACTTGGCAAGCCCATTAAAGCGCGGAGTAAACCGATTTGAGTCTCTCCTGGAGCCATTTGGCCTATCCGGAACGCTTCCAGAGGGATGTGCGAAAACGCTCTTTGAACTACAGCAGGTTCGAAATGCAATTGCCCATCGTAACGGAAGAGCGGATCGCAGACTCCGTTCCGAGTGTCCATGGCTAAAACTCAAGCTAAATCAGCCTGTTCAGGTAAGCCGCCAGATGCTACAAGACTACTCAAACGCATCGGGAGAATTCCTTCTGGAGCTTCTGTACCGTGTTGGAGATTTATACGGTACAGATCTTCGGGAAAAGCCTAGCCAGACACCTAACACGTCGCTCAAGCCTACAGCCATCGGCGAGCCGGTGGCTGCGGCTTAGCTTTGACGTTAGGCGTCTTCAATTCCGTGAACATCTACATCGACGAGTCTGGCTCTTTCGTCAGCGCACCAGCCACGGGAAGCTGGAACGTCGTAGCAGCCGTAGCAGCATCTGAATCCTCGCGGCGGCACATCGAGAACGCAGTGAAGTCCCTCAAGCTTGCGACAGCGGCTCCAGGAGCCGACGAAGTGAAGCTCAACGCCGTTGACGAAAAAGACTACCTTCGCTTCCTTGAGAGGCTCAGCAAAACCCACGCAGTGCTGTTCGCCACAGCCACAGATGCTGGCCTAAACACCTCAGAACGATTGACTCGGCATCAGAATATTCAGGTCGCGAAGATTCGGGAAAATGTTCCACGGGTGCGATATGAAGGTGGAAGACAAGGCGTTGAGTTGCTGGCCAACCAGTTGGGAGCGATTCCGCCGCAGCTGTACGCTCAGCTGGTCTGCCAAGTGGACCTGCTGCACGCGGTAGTCAGCCGCTCAATCAACTACTTTGCGCAGCGCGTCCCTGCGACCCTTGCCGAGTTTCGATGGCGCATTGATCAGAAGAACACAACCAAGACAACGTACGAGGAGGCGTTCGAGAAGATTGCTCCTGAACTGCTGCAATCCCGATCGCTCCGAGAACCATTTGCCCGAGTGCATGGATTCGACTACCGTCACTTCACGCGCTATGAGTTTCCAGACGGCGATCCACCAGACTACCTCGCGACGGGGTACGGCATCAAGGTCGAACATGCATTGAATGTGGGAAAGCTGATCCGCGGAGACTTAAAGTTCGAGGACTCCAAGAAGTCGATTGGAATTCAGGTGGCGGATCTACTCGCTTCTGGCCTCCGAAGGTGCTTGCGCGGTGGATTCACAGACAACGAAGCTGTTGCACATGCAATGGGTCGGCTTACGCTTCAAAACGAACGCGGCAAGTTCCCGGTTCATCTTGTCTCCTTCGCTGAATCAGAGGATCCCGCCGACACGACGGCGTCCAATGTAGTGAAGGCGATGGCCTGGCAATCTAGAAACATGCTCACGCGCCATGCCGCCCGCGAAGACGCCTAACCCCTCGCTCAACCGGAGCGCCAACGGCAGGCCACCAGGCCCGGGCCGCAGGTACGCGGGACATTCTCCACAGCCCGGGCCTGGCGTCCTGCCATCGTCGCCCGCTTAGCTCGAACGTCAGACATCACCCAAGGAGCCGCTGTGTCAGGTCTGCTGCGTAACCTCATTGCTTTCGTCATCGGTCTATTTGCTTATGGAAGCAAGGCGGTCGAAGATGTAACGGGGGTCAAGTTCTTGGTCACGCGCTTTGACGGGGGTGTCAGGGTGGGCGCGCTCAAAAGCGATAAGTATCTGCAGCTCGCCGAGACAGCCCAAGTTGACTAAGCGCCTATGAACTCTTTTACTTTTTGGGGTATTGCTCTTTTGGTAGTCACTGTTTGGGAATACCAAACGGAGAAGACAAATACATTGTTTCTCTTCAAATCGTGGTTTAGGTATGACATTTCCAAGTCCAAACTGCCATGGCTGTACTGGTTCATATTGATGGCCCAGACTGTGGGCGGCGTTTTTTTGATTCTTCACGGCATCAAGACTGGGTAATGCCAAAGCACATCACTCATCGTTTGGCCACATTCACGCGCATGAAATTTGCACTGCTCTTCTTGGCGCTGGGGTTGGCTGGCCCCGCCAGCGTGGGTGCGCAAGTGAAAGGCGCTTGGCATCCAATGGTCTTCAGCATGATGGAGAGCTGGATTTCAGACGTTGAGAGCCCTGTGGTTGCTGAAATCAACCTTGATGCCGTGCAACGCAACCGCAACCAGTTCGACCACGACGCAGTCAAGCAGGAAGGTGCATGGGTTGTTTACCGTGTGCCGGAGGGCGGCTTCAAGCGTTACCGCGTAATGGAGCATAACGGCAATCACTACAAGGTAGAGTTTCAGGACAATGGCGGTGGTACGCTGACCACACGTTCACAGATTGGCTTCACGCTGGATCAGCGACAAATTCTTGTGGATGGAAAGCCGAAGGCCATCAACACTCTCAGGGTGATTTCCTACTCCCGATGACTATGTGGCCCAACAAGTCGCTTCACCGGACACCGCCTGGTTGTGGTTGGACGCTGTCACCTTGCGCTCTGTGGCCAGCATGGTCAAAAACGCCTCCACCTCGCGCGGCTCCATGTCGCGCGGATGCCGCAACCCATGCCAGCGGGTGAAAAAACGCACCCAATGCACAAGTCAGTTTCGGAGGTTGTTGATGCCCAGCTTATCCCGCAGGTTTTGCGGCAGAAATTACGTTAGACCTCACGTGCAAATGAGCCTAACGAAGGCGTCGCGGATTGGATGGGGGCCTTTGAAACCGGCCTGCCTCACGGAGAGTTCAAGATTGTCTGGGGCAACCGAATCTCAGGTTCGGTTTGGTTCGATCACGGAGCAAAGGTTGATGATCGGAATGAAAGTAAGCAGGGCACGCGGGATGAGGTCTAACAGGTTGTTCGACGCGGATACGGCGAGCCGTACTGATGAGCGGACGCCTCGCCGCGCAATACCTCAGCGTGCCGGTCAACTCCGACGTTAGGCATCGCAGCCCACCATGCTCCTCCGAGCGCTCATCGTCATCTTGGCCTATGCGTTGTCTGGCGCAGGCTTCATGTCCATGCTCGTCGGCACTCTGCCTTTCTTGGGCGGCGAGTATCCGCTGCTCGCGAAAGTCGTTCCACTGGTCTGGGTCTTCGCTTGGGTGGCCCATGTCCGAATGAGCGTGGCCTGGGTCCGAAATCGCTCCGTGTCAAGGCGCTGGCCTGAATGGGGAACTGCGGCGGGCCTATTCAGCCTGGCAAGCCCACTACTTTTGCTGCTTGGCGGGGAACCTCCCTCAACTCTTGACCATCTGCAAGGTGCGTTCATCATGATCGGGTTCGCTTCGGTGTTCTTTCTTCCGAGCATCTTGCTGGCGGTCTACTTGGTTCGCTTTCATCGCCAAGCCCAAAGCTAGGTATGAAGGGCGATGCCTAACCCTCGCTCAAGCCGCCCCGCCTCCGCACGCGGCTTAGCTCGAATGTTAGACAAATCTGGATCACCGCTCCCTTTCTGAATGTCGAGTATTAGCCCGCGTAGGGCGGAATAGGCGGCACTCTGCCGTACTCCGCCGTATGGGTGTTCGTATGGCCACCCCGGCTTTTTTCGCGCCGGGTTCAGGGTTGCCACCGTCGGGCCTATGGATCACCTCACATCCATTCTTGTGTCTTTAAAATGCTAATATCCTGATGGTGCTGGCTAAGTATCTGCTGCGATCCTTGGTCAGCCCAGTCACGAGAGTGAGACGTTTTGGGAGTCTTGTCGGCTCTTGGGCTTCCTTTTTTTGAACCGGGCAATCGCCTTGACTGGCGTAAACATGGAAATCAGTGATGGATACCCGTAAATGCCTTTTTTATGCGGCCTCCGGAATGGATGAGGTCCTGCTGCAGAGTCTTCGTCAGCATGGCTGGATGGTGAGTCTGGCTCGGGATGCAGAGGAGGCTCAGTCACTCAAGATCCAGTCGGATATCTGCGTGGGTCTGGTATCCATCGGTGAAAACGCTCTTGCGGACTGGGTTGCGATTCAGAACGTGATCAGTTTCGCAGGCGTGACTTGGGTGGCTCTGGTCAATCCGGGTCTGACCGTTTCGCGCGAGTTGCTCCAGTTGCTGGCCAAGGGTTTTCACGACTATCACGTACTGCCGGCCGATGCCGATCGGGTGCTGTTCAGCCTTTACCAGGCAGCGGTGAATCGCACGGGGGGGTTCCTCCCGGCGGGGCAGCCAATGTTCCCCAAGGAGGCGGGCCTGGCCGGTTCCAGTCCGGGGTCGCTTCAGTTCCAGGCGGCAATAGACCGGGCTTCTCAATCCGATCAGCCGGTACTGATTCAGGGCGACGCGGGGACCGGCAAGGAAGCGGTGGCCCGAGCCATTCATCGTCGCTCATGGCGCGGTATGGCGCCTTTTATCTCCGTTACCTGCGCGGAAGTTCCCGGGGATCAGCTGCGGCTGGAGTTGTTTGGCCTGGGCGATGGGGGTTATCCCGGTGATCAGGCCTTGCGGCGGGGACGTGTCGATGCCGCTCAGGTCGGCGTTCTGTTTCTTGACGGGGTGGAGGCGTTGTCCGCCGACGCGCAGGACGATCTCCTCCAGTTGCTGCAGACAAGAGTCTTTCGGCGTGTCGGTGCCGAGCATCCCATCCCCGTCGATTTGAGGGTGATGGCGTCGACTCAGGTCGATCTCAAGGATATGGTGGCCGAAGGGCGCTTCTCCGAGGCGTTGCTGGCCGCTTTGAGCGGGCATACTGTCACGGTGCCCGCGTTGAGCGAACGCAGGGATGATATCGAGTGGCTGGCCCGCTATTTCCTCAAACAGCAATGGCCGGATGTGTCCTGTTCATACGCTGAATTTGCACCCGAGACTCTGGAGACGATGCGGCGGCATGACTGGCCCGGCAACATCCGGGAACTGGTGAACCGGATTGGTAGGGCGGCCACTCTCAGTGAGGGGCAGCCGATCACACCTCAGCATCTCGGGTTGGTTCAGCCAAGGCGTTCGGCGGGTTCAATGGTCAGCGATGGCATGACGCTTGGCTCGGCCAAATCGCAGGCTGAAAAGGAAGTGATTGAAGCGGCTCTGGAAGCTTACGATCACAATATTTCCCGCGCCGCCCGACAGCTGGGTGTCTCCCGCATGACGCTCTACCGGCTGATGGACAAGCATCAGGTGCGGGGGGCGGTCTCCAGACAGTGCTAGGCGACTAGCCGCCGGGTCACCTTCAGAAACGTTGATTCACAGCCAGCGCCAGTGGCGAAAACTCGCCGCCTGGCCTCGGTAAATTCCGCGTTTGTCACGCAGGTTCCAGACGAGGGCATTTTCGATTTCGAATCGTCTTCCGTGACGACCGATGCGGATGCCTTGGTAATTGTCGGCATAACCTTGCTCGGCCACCGTCTTCAATAGCGCCGAGCGGGCCTCCCGGTTGGGTTCCTCTGCGGATAGCCGCGAGGGGCAGGCCGTCATTCCCACCCAGTCCATGCCGAAAAGGCTGAGCGCCGTCTGGTTGGCATAATTGAAGATCGGGTCAGCCTGGGTGTCGTGTGAAAGCAGGGCCAGCGGCGCCGTAAAGAGGTAGCGCGCGGCTTCCTCCTCGCTCATGCGCGGATTCACCAGATCGCGCCCGGTCCAGTGACGGTAGCTCCGCAGGATCAGTCCGATATGTTCGGCCATGAAGTGGTTGTCTTCAGCGGGAATGGGCGTGGCGGTCATGGTGATGGCTTTCGACGGGTGATTGATGGAGATTATAGCGATCGGGACGCCGGGATAATTCGCTGGTGTAGCTTGCCGGCACCCCTGGTCTCGCCTAGTATCGAAGCGATTATTTTGCCGGGAGGTGGCGTGGGCAAGTATGGCGGAAGGCTTATCCATTGCTGTCATGACGGCGAGGGTCCCATCGAGGTGGTGGAGTCTCATGGAGTCCGCTCCCTGCATTTTGGCTCTCCTGCACGGCAAAGCGCGATGTCACTGGCGAATCCCGACCATATTGAACTTCCCTATCTTCGTGCCATGCTGGTCGGTCTCGTGATGATCCCGGCGCCGGCGCCGGCCCGGATTCTGATTCTTGGGCTCGGCGGAGGTTCTCTGCCCCGGTTTCTCCTGCAGCAATATCCCGAGGCGGTCATCGAGGTGGTCGAGTCGCGCGCGGCCATGGTGGATGTGGCTCGAGCCTATTTCCATCTCCCGGATTGCGCTGGCCTGATCATACGGATCGCCGATGGCGGTGAGTATTTGCAGCAACGTCTGATGGACGGCAACGGCCGATACGATCTGATTCTGGTGGATGTCTTCGATGACCAGGGGTTGGCGCCAATGGTCATGCGTCACGACTTTTTCGCGGCACTGGCCAGCCTGGTCAATTTCGGTGGTTTAGTGGGGGTCAATCTCTGGAGTGGTCATGCGGAATCCTTCCGCGCTGTGATGCGGTTGCTGAAGCTTTACTTCCCCAATGGCGCCTACTCCTTGCCCGTGATGGGGCGCGGCAATGTGGTTGGACTTGGGTTGGAGGCCACCCTCGGCACCCCCCGATGGAAGGTCTGTCTCGGCCGTGCCCAAACTCTGGAACGGCGAATGGGCATCGAGTTCAGCCGGCTTGTGCAGCGTCTGACGCCGCCACTGGGGCGTTAGCGTCAGTGCTTTTGTCAGTAAAGGTCAAGAGAGTGGGGCGTTACGCCGTAGAAATCGGTCGAGCTGGTTGGCAAAAGCCTGGCGTTCTGTCTGGCTGAGTGCCGCGGGTCCTCCCGTGGACACGCCGCTGGCTCTCAGTGTCTCCATGAAATCGCGCATATTGAGCCGTGCCCGGATATTTTCCGAGGTATAGAATTCCCCGCGAGGATTGAGCGCATGACCGCCTTGCTGAATGACTTCGGCAGCCAGAGGAATGTCCGCCGTGATGACCAGGTCGCCCGGCGTGAGTTGCTGAAGAATTTCATTGTCTGCCACGTCAAAACCGCGAGACACCCGCCGCGCAGAAATCCAGCGGGAAGGTGGGGTGGCCACGGCCTGATTGGCGACCAGAATCAGCGGGACCTGAACCCGCTCTGCCGCCTTGAAAAGAATGTCCTTGATGACATTCGGGCAGGCGTCCGCATCCACCCAGATTTGCATACAGTTTGTCCTTTGAGCGGCGTCCCGCTTCAATCCGCTAGGGCGCTGAAGGGGAGAGCCAGGGTGTCCACCAAGACGGAGGCGGGCAGGCCCAGCATGATCAGCGGACTCATGACCCGCGTGGAAGATTGGTACAGGGTGTCCTGTTCTGCCTTGGGATAGTAGATCGCGAGACAGGCATCAGCCGGTTTGGGGTCGTCCGCGAATGCCCAGTCCAGCGCCGCGATGTCCTTGCGGGTCAGTGAGAACACCTTTGGACAGGATTCCGTATTGGCCGATCTGGGCTTACCCTGTTTTTCGACCATCATGGTGGCGCATCCTGTCGCCGTTGCCCCGAGCAATAACAAAAGCAGAACTCTGCACATGCGTTTCATGCGCCGATCTCGGTGGGTTGGGAGGAAGTGAATTCCGAGCTCGGGTTCTGACACAAGGCCAGAAAGGCGGCCTCATCCAGAACAGGAATGCCCAATGCCTGGGCTTTGGTCAGCTTGGAACCCGGGTCCGCGCCGGCGACGACAAAGTCGGTTTTTGCCGAGACACTTCCCGCGGCCTTTCCGCCCAAAGAGTGAACCAGCGCCTTGGCCTCCTCGCGTGAAAGCGAGTCCAGCGTCCCGGTGATGACAAAGGTTTTGCCGGCAAAGGGCAATGCCTCCGCCGCAATCCGTTCAGGCATGGCATCCCAATGGATGCCGGCGTCGAGCAAACCTTGCAATACCTCCAGGTTATGCGGTTGACGAAAGAAGGTGAAGACATGCCTGGCCACGGTCGGCCCAATATCCGGCGCAGTCTGCAAGGTCATTTCGTCCGCCGTTTTCAGGGTGTCGATATCGCGAAATTGTTCCGCCAGAGTGCGTGCGGTGACCTCTCCGACTTCCCGAATTCCCAGGGCGAAAAGAAAACGGGGCAACGTGGTGTGGCGACTGGACTTGATTGCGTTGATCAGGTTGCTGGCCGATTTTTCAGCCAGTCGGTCCAGTCCGGCGACCTCCTCGACCGTCAGCCGATACAGATCGGCGACTGTTCCGATCAGACATTTTTCAAGCAATTGATCGACAATCCTGTCGCCCAGACCATCGATATTCATGGCTTTGCGCGAGGCAAAATGCTTGACTGCCTCCTTGTGTTGCGCCGGGCAATAGAGACCGCCGCTGCAGCGGACGATGGCTTCCCCCTCGATGGTTTCCACGTCCGATCCGCAGGCGGGACAGTGTGTCGGCATGACGAAGAGGCTGGCATTGTCTGGCCTGAGTTCCGGGAGGCTCTTGACCACTTCGGGAATCACATCGCCCGCCCGCCGGACGATGACCGTATCGCCGACCCGGATATCCTTGCGGTGCACTTCATCGGCGTTGTGCAGTGTCGCGTTGGTGACCGTGACCCCGCCGACGGAGACGGACTCCAGTCGCGCGACCGGGGTGAGCGCGCCGGTACGGCCGACCTGAACGTCGATCGCCACGACGCGGGTGGTGGCTTCTTCGGCCGGAAACTTGTGGGCAATGGCCCAGCGTGGGGCGCGGGCGACAAAGCCGAGCGTTTCCCGGTCCCTGAGCTTATCCAGCTTGTAGACCACACCATCGATTTCGTACGGCAAAGCCTGGCGCCTTGTCAGCAGATCGGTGTAATAGGCGAAGCATTCGCTGATGCCCTGCACGACATGCAATTCAGGATTGATCGGGATGCCCCAGGTTCTGAAGCGGGTCATGACGTCGCTGTGGGTGTCGGGGAGTTGCTCGGCGGGATAGAGCCCGTAGCCATAGCAGTAAAAATCGAGTGGCCGAGTGGCGGTGACCCGTGGGTCCAGCTGTCTCAGGCTGCCCGCTGCCGCATTGCGGGGGTTGGCGAAAGTTTTTTCTCCAGCCGCCAGTGCCCGCTCGTTGAGTTCCCGAAAACCCTGTTTGGGCATGAAGACCTCGCCCCGGATCTCGAATTTCTCCGGCCAGCCTTGGCCTTTCAGGCGCAAGGGAATGACCGCCAGGGTGCGAATGTTGGCGGTGATGTTTTCGCCGGTCTGGCCATCGCCTCGGGTCGCTGCCCGCACCAGCAGGCCCTGTTCATAGGTGAGACTAACGGCGAGTCCATCCAGCTTGGGTTCAACGACAAAAGCAAGATCTTCATCCCCCAGGCGCTGGCTGATACGGCGACTGAAGTCGATCAGGTCTTCTTCACTGAAAGCATTGTCCAGAGACAGCATCGGCACGGGATGCCGAACTTCGGAGAAGGTGGTGGACGGCGGAGCACCCACCCGCTGTGTGGGGGAGTCGGCAGTTTGCAGGTCCGGGTGCTCGCGTTCCAGTGCGAGCAATTCCTGCATCAGCTGATCATATTCCGCGTCGGAGATGAGCGGATCGTCCAGCTGATGATAGCGGCGGTTGTGAAGCTCGATGTCCCGGCGGAGTTGGGCAGCACGCTGCCGGACAGGCTCCGGTGTGGTCACGGTCAGCTTTCGATGGGCTGTTTCAGAAGATTCCGCATGTGCGCAATTTTGCTGGCACTGAGCGGTTGGCGTGACTCATCCCATTGAATGCCATGCAGACGCTGGGCGAGTTCGCGGCTGGTATTGACGAGGTCGTCGTAGGTTCCGAGCGGGTCCGAGACGCGGGCAGTCTGGAAGAACAAGACGATGCCGGGGCATTCGAAATCGTCCATGTCGTCGATGGGGAAGGTGCCGGGTTCTACCAGGCTGGCAACGCTGAACAGCGTTTGGGTCAGGTCGGGGTCGTAGCGGTGGAAAATGCCCATGTCGCCGAACAGCAGGTCCACATCCATCAGTGCCTGCTTCAGTTCAGCCCCATGAAAGAAACGTCCCGGGCCGGCGACGACGCTTATCTGGATCAAAAAAGGCGCGCCCCCTGCGCCTTCACTGGAAGGCTCGCCTGAAGTAGTGATCTCTGAAGACGGCGCAGTTTCGTGACTCTCCGGGATGATCTCGAGTTCGAAGTCATCCGTTTCCTCGTGAGCGTTGAAGTCGAGACCCGACAGTTGCGGCTCCTTGCGGGTATCCGTCCAGGGCGTGATGACGCGAACCCCGTCCTCGAATTCATCGGAGGACGCTTCGTACTCCCCATCTTCAAAATCGTCCGAAGGAAGCTCCTCGCGCTTCCGGCGGCTGAAGAGGCTGTTCTGGATGGGTTGTCTGTACCGTCCCCAAGCATAGATGCCCGCCAGAACGATGACGCTGGCGATGATCAAAAGCAGCCGAACGGTATCTCTATCCATCTTGAATTCTCGGGTTTCAGGCGATGGCCATCTCGACGGCCGCATCGATGTCAACAGCCACGATACGGGAAACGCCAGGTTCCTTCATGGTGACGCCGGCCAGATGCTGGGCAATCTCCATGGTGGCTTTGTTATGTGAAATGAACAGAAATTGTACCCTCTCGGACATTTCCTTGACCAATTGGCTGAAACGACCCACGTTGGCATCGTCCAGCGGGGCATCCACCTCGTCGAGCAGGCAGAAAGGAGCCGGATTCAATTCGAAAATGGCAAAGACGAGTGCCGCTGCCGTGAGTGCCTTTTCGCCACCCGATAGCAGATGGATGGAGCTGTTGCGCTTCCCGGGAGGGCGGGCCATGATCGTTATGCCGGTTTCGAGCAGATCGCGATCGGTCATGTCCAAACTGGCCTGGCCGCCGCCGAACAGTTTCGGGAACATGCGCTGCAAACCGGCATTGATGAGATCGAACGTATCCTTGAAACGGGTTCGGCATTCCTTGTCGATTTTCTCGATGGCCTCGCGCAGGCTCGCCAGCGACTCGCTCAAATCCTGGTTTTGCTGGTCGAGGAAGGCCATCCGCTCCTCCTGTACCAAGTACTCTTCCATGGCGGTCAGGTTGACGGCGCCCAGGCGGGCAATCTCTTCGGCCAATTCACCGACGCGCTGCTGCCAGGTTTTTTCATCGGCCTCTTCCGGCAGACTTTCCACGACCCGGCTCGGATCTGCGCCGAGTTCCTCGAACTGTTCCTGCACGGTTTGCCGTCGGACTTCATTGGCAGAGAGCTCCAGCCGGATCTTTTCCAGCTGCTCCTTGATGCCCGCCAATTCTCGCTCGTTGCGGAGTTTCGATTCACTGCTCTGGCGAATACCGCCTTCCAGTTCGTTGGCACGATGGCGTAAATCGGCCAGAACTTTTTCAGCCCGGGAGCGCTGCTCGATCAAGTCGTCCAGCTGATTGTGGGTCTCTTCGGTCGGTTGACCGGTTTCCGCAACGCGGGTGCGGAGCGCTTCCAATCGTTGCAAGGCCTGGTCGAACTGACCCTGGGCCCGCTCCAGATGCCGGCGTGTGAGCTGTTCATTGGACCGCAGACTTTCTGAGCGGCCCTTGAGGGTATTCACTTTTTCGCGGGCCTGGCGCATGGCGGCATCGGTCTCGGTCAACCGGTTCTCAAGCCGGTTGCGGTTGTCAGCATGGTCGCTGGCCTGCAACTCCAGCTCTGCCAAGCGTTCCTCGGCTTCCACCTGCAACAGACGCGATTCCTCAATGGCTTCCTTCTCTTCACTGTGCTGAGCGCCCAGCTCGATCAATTCGCTGTTGATCTGGTTCAGCCGTTTGGTGGCCTGCTCGCAGCGGGCCTGAGTGGCGCTGAGTTCTGACTTCGCACGGCCATGTTCGGCGCCCAGCCGGCGTTCCTCGGTCTGCAGTCGCTCACGTTCCTGCTCTGCCTGACGGGTCGCGGTTTCGGTCGTGTGGAGCTGCTCTTCCAGCGTCTCGATGCGGCTGTGGAGCGTTTCGAGTTCCGCTTTGAGGGATTTCAGTTCACGCTCGCGTTTGATGACACCGGCCTGGCCCCCATCGAGCTTTTGCATGGTTAGCCAGCCCGGCCCCAGGCGCGTGCCATCCGGGGTGATGACGGACTCATGCTCGGCCAGTTGCGCGCTGATGTGGTGCGCGTTGGGGAGGTCATCCGCACAATAGACCGCACCGAGCAAGGGGCTCAGGTTCCACGGCGAATTCACCCGCTCCAGCAAGCGGGGGCCGAGGCTGTGGTTGGTTTGATTTATTGAGGGACGGGTCTCGAACAAGGCCAGCGATTCCCCGCCCAACGCCGAAAGGTGCGGGGCAAGGTTTTCCGTCTGTTCGATGCAAAGAGCCTGAAGTTGCGGCCCGAGCACCGTTTCCACGGCGGTTTCCCAGCCGGGATGCACGTCGAGATGTTCGGCCAGACGCGTGGTTTGATCGAGCTGGTGCTCCGCTAGCCAGCGCTGCAATCCCGCCCGGTCCTTGCCCATAGCGTGTTCCTGCAGGGTCTCCAGCGAGCTGATCTTGCCATTCATTGCGTGCAGTTCCGCCCGGCGTGCATTCAGCTCGTGCTGCAGCGTTTTCATTTGCTCCCGACCCTCCTGAATACGGGTGTGGAGCTGTTGCAAGGTCTCCTGTAGGCTGGACCGCTCCGCTTCCAGTTCGGCGACGGCGAGTTCCAGTTCGGCCAGCCCCTCGGCATTGAGGGTGGCCTCGACCTCCTGACGTTCCACTTCCAGCTTTTCCCGGCGGGCGTCCAGCTGCCGCGCCTGCTGCTCAAGCTGACCGATCCGTACATGCTGGATATCCCGCTGGCTGCGGTAGCGGCCAATGTCGCTGCTCAGCTGCTCGAACTGCTGGCGCGCCGACTTCAGGGTATGGTCAGCGTCTTCCCGCAGCGTGGCGGTTTCGAGCTCCGCTTCTCGGGCTTCTTTCAGGAGGATCTCGAGTTCGGCCAGTTCTTCGACCAGGCTGGCCAGTTGGGCCTGATCATTTTCCAGATCGATTTCCGCCTGCTGTTGCTCTTCCAGCAGACGGGCCTCCTCCTGGATCAGGTTTTCGTGGGTTTCCTGTGCATGACGGATATTTTGAGTCAGGCGGCTGATTTCCGCGCCCAGTTCATAGAATCGGGCTTGCTCCTCGTTCAGGGATTTCTGTAGCGACTCCTGCTGTTCACGAAAAGTCCCCAATGTCTCGTTGAGGGTGTGATCTTCCTCGGCCAGTGTCCGAAAACGGGTTTCGTATTCGGCCAGTTGGCCCCGGTGGGTTTGAAACTGCTCGTCGTATTTGCGCCATCGCAGGCCCAGTAACTGCTCGCGGTAGCCGCGTTCCTCATCCTTGAGTGCCGTGTACTTCTCGGCTTTTTTGGCCTGGCGTTTCAGGCTTTCCAGCTGTTTGCCAACTTCCTCGCGCAGGTCCATCAGCCGGTCCAGGTTCTCCTGGGTATGGCCCATGCGTAACTCGGTTTCGTGCCGGCGTTCCTTATATTTGGAAATGCCTGCCGCCTCCTCGATCAGCTCACGCAGTTCGGCCGGCTTGGCCTCGATCAGCCGCGAGATCATGCCCTGCTCAATGATGGCGTAACTGCGTGAGCCAAGGCCGGTGCCAAGGAACAGATCGGTGATGTCCTTGCGGCGGCAGCGGGTGCCGTTGAGAATGTAGGTCGATTGCCCGTCGCGGCTGACCTGGCGCTTGATGGAAATCTCGGGATACTTGGCGAATTCTCCCGGTGCCTTGCCCTCGCCGTTGTCGAACACCAGTTCGACCGACGCCATTCCGACCGGCTTGCGGCTGCTGGAGCCGTTGAAAATGACATCCGCCATGCTCTCGCCGCGCAAATGCTTGGCGGAGCTTTCGCCCATGACCCAGCGCACCGCGTCGATGATGTTGGATTTGCCACAGCCATTGGGGCCGACAATGCCGATCAGGTTGCCCGGTGTAGGGATCGTGGTGGGATCGACAAACGATTTGAAGCCCGCAAGTTTTATTCGGTCGAGACGCACGGAGTGATCGCGGAGAGCGGAAAAAGGGCTGGAACTGGTTGGAGCGGGAACGGGTCGGTATTATAGCCGACTAACCCAACGCCCGGGCTTTGGCCTGGCCTCCAACCCGAGAGGGATTCTCGGGCCTTTCTCTTGATACTGACCCAAGCCATCATGACCACTCAACCCAGTAAAACCCTCGAAACCTTCGATAATCCCCAGCGGGATCGCGATTTCACCATCCGCATTGATATGCCGGAGTTCACCTGTTTATGCCCCAAGACCGGTCAGCCGGATTTCGCCACACTGCATCTTGAATATGTGCCCGATGAGAAGTGCGTGGAACTCAAGTCACTCAAACTATATGTCTGGTCATACCGTGATGAAGGCGCCTTCCACGAGGCTATCACCAACCGCATCCTGGATGATCTGGTTGCCGCCACCCAGCCACGCTTCATGCGCCTGACCGCTCGCTTCAATGTGCGCGGCGGCGTTTACACTGCTGTCGTCGCTGATCATCGGAAGCCCGGCTGGCAAGCGCCCGCCGTCGTTCAACTCCCCTGATTGTAACCGCGGACTTCCTCATGACTACGGTTGCCTGCCCCGTTTGCGGAATGGAAAATGGATATTCCGACGGATCAAACTTCGTCTGTCCCGATTGCTTTCACGAATGGCCGTTGGCCGGCGAGGCAGATGCCGACGGGGAGGGCGATACGGTCGTCAAGGATTCCAACGGGACACCACTGGCCGACGGTGACTCTGTGTTGCTGATCAAGGATCTGAAAGTGAAAGCTCCTCGATCACCCTCAAGAAAGGCGCCAAGGCCAAGAACATCCGCCTGCACGACGGCGACCACGAAGTGGACTGCAAGATCGACGGCGTCAGCTATATGCTCAAGGCGTGTTTTTTGAAGAAGGCTTGAAAAGGCTGAGTAGCTGACCGCTACTTCTTGATTTCACCGTAGCCCTGTTCGGCCTCGCGCATGATGCGCTTGCCGTCCGCGATCATGCGATGACCTTCAGCCATCAGTTTCTTGCCCTGGTCGATCTGGCTTTCGCCCTCGTGCATCAGGCTCTCGCCTTGTTTGTAACGCTCCCCTAGCTGGGCCATGCCCTGACTCTCACGGAGGATTTGTTCTCCCGAGAGCGGAGTGGGTTTTGGGCTGGGCAGGGGTTCGTCGGATGCGCAGGCGGATAACAAGGTCAGGCCGAGAATGACGGTGATTCTGAACATGGCACTCGGGTTTGTTTGGGTGACAGTATGGGAATTACACAAAATGAGCAGGTCAGAGGCAAGCAATAACAACCAGAGTCAGATACTCGGCGGTTGTAGACGAGTATCGACGCGTTTCGGCGGTCCCAGAAGCCTGACAAAATCATCTTCACGGGTTTGGATTTGCCGATAGCCGCTACATCACTTCCAGTATCGTGGCCTTAACGGCATCCAGCGTGGCCGGGACCTTGCTGGGCTGGATGTCGCACTGGCCAATGGCGGTGTCGGGGTCCTTGAGGCCGTTGCCGGTGAGGGTGCAGACGATGGTCTTGCCTTCGGGAAGCTTGCCGGATTTGAGGTCGCGCAGGACGCCGGCGACGGAGGTGGCGGAGGCGGGTTCGCAAAAGATGCCTTCCTTCTCCGACAGCAGTTTTTGCGTGGCCAGAATTTCGGCGTCGGTCAACTCGTCGAACCAGCCGCCGGATTCGCGGCTGGCGGTCCAGGCCTGATCCCAGGATTGCGGGTGGCCGATGCGGATAGCGGTAGCAATGGTTTCCGGTTCGTTGACCATATGACCGCGCAGGAATGGCGCTGCGCCGGCTGCCTGGTATCCGACCATCACCGGGCGATTGTTGCAGAGCTTGCCGATGGCGGTGTACTGGCAGTCGCCGTGGCAGAAGGCGCAGGCATCGGTTGGTTTGTGGCCGGGCGCGCAGGTCGCCTCGGTGTAGCCGATCCAGTGTGCGGTGATGTTGCCGGCGTTGCCGACCGGCAGGCAGTGGTAATCCGGTGCGCGGCCCAGCGCTTCGATGATCTCGAAGGACGCGGTCTTCTGGCCCTGCAGGCGGAACGGATTGATGGAGTTGACGATGGTCACTGGTGCGTGGTCGGCAACTTCCTTCACCAGTCGCATGCCGTCGTCGAAATTGCCCTGAATCTGCAACACCTTGGCGCCATGAATCATGGCCTGCGCTAGCTTGCCGAGTGCAATCTTGCCGTCTGGAATCAGCACGAAACAGGTGATGCCGGCGCGGGCCGCATAAGCCGCCGCCGCTGCCGAGGTGTTGCCGGTGGAGGCGCAGACGATTGCCCGACTGCCGGCTTCGACTGCCTTGGTCACCGCCATGGTCATGCCGCGATCCTTGAACGAGCCGGTGGGGTTCAGGCCCTCGAATTTCACGAACAGCTCAACGTTCTTGCCGATCAGTCGGGGAATATTGACCAGCTGAATCAGCGGCGTGTTGCCTTCGTTAAGGCTGACCGCCGGGGTTTCTGGGGCGACTGGCAGGCGGTTGCGATATTTGTCGATGAGGCCGGTGTAGCGGGTGGCTTGGGTCATGTAAGGTGATTCCGTGTGCGTCGGGTGTGATATCGGGATGCGAGGTCTATCCCAGCGTTTCCATTCGTATCCGCTTGACCGATCCACCGATGGTGGGCAGTGCTTCGATGCGGGCAATCGCCTGATCCATGTCATGCTCGCGCACTTTGTGGGTCAGTAGGATCACGGGCAGCTGAGACTCACCGGGCGGCGGTTCCTTCTGCAGGATTGCTTCGATGCTGATGCCCAGGTCGGCAAGGATGCGAGTGACATCGGCCAGCACACCCGGCTGGTCGCTGGCGCTGAGACGCAGGTAATAGGCAGTTTCGACCTCGCTGATCGGCAGGATCGGCATGTCCGCGATGGCGCCCGGCTGAAAGGCCAGGTGAGGTACTCGGTTTTCGGGGTCCGAGGTCAGTGTGCGCACGACGTCGATGATGTCCGCTACCACGGAGGAGGCGGTGGGTTCAGCACCGGCGCCCGCGCCGTAATAAAGCGTTGGTCCGACGGCGTCGCCCTTCACCAGCACGGCATTCATGACGCCGTCGACGTTGGCAATCAGCCGTCGCTCCGGGATCAAAGTGGGATGAATGCGCAGTTCGATACCGTTGCCGGCGCGTCGGGCAATGCCCAGCAGCTTGATTCGGTAGCCGAGCGCCTCGGCGTAGTTCACATCCATGGCGGTGATACCGGTGATGCCCTCGACGTAAACCTTGTCGAATTGCAGCGGGATACCGAACGCGATGGAGGCCAGAATGGTGAGCTTGTGCGCCGCGTCGATGCCCTCGATATCAAAGGTGGGGTCGGCCTCGGCATAGCCCAGCATCTGGGCTTCGCTCAGCACATCGGCAAAGTCTCGGCCCTTGTCGCGCATCTCCGTTAGGATGAAGTTGCAGGTACCGTTAATGATGCCGGCCAGCCACTCAACGGTATTGCCGGCCAGACCCTCGCGGATGGCTTTGATGATGGGTATGCCACCCGCCACGGCGGCCTCGAAGGCTACCATCAGGCTTTTTTCGCGGGCCTTGGCAAAAATTTCGTTGCCATACAGGGCGATCAGCGCCTTGTTGGCGGTGACGACATGCTTGCCGTTTTCCAGTGCGGCCAGGACCAGTTCCTTGGCCGGACTGAGTCCGCCGATCAGCTCGACGATGATGTCGATGTCGGGATCGTTGACGATGTCGAAGGAGTCGGTCGTCAGCCGGATGCCTTGCGTGTCGCAGAGGCGGGCGCGGCTGAGGTCGCGAGCCGACGCAGCGCGTATCTGAATGTCGCGGCCGGCGCGGCGGGTGATCTCGCTGGCATTGCGCTTGAGAACGCTGACGGTTCCGCCGCCTACGGTCCCGAGTCCCAACAGGCCGATATTTACGGGTTTCAAAGGGTTATCCTCATGGGTTTCCTGCCTTGTGCGGCAGGCGGTGTCGATCAGAATGCGCTGTCCTTGCGCATCATGTTCTTGATCCCGCGCACGGCCTGGCGGGTCCGATGTTCGTTTTCGATCAGGCTGAAACGCACGTGATCGTCGCCAAATTCGCCAAAGCCGATCCCTGGCGAGACGGCGACCTGGGCTTCCAGCAACATTTTCTTGGCGAATTCCAGCGAACCGAGGTGCCGGTACTGCTCGGGAATGGGCGCCCACATGAACATGGTGGCCTTGGGTTTCTCGATCTCCCAGCCAATGCTGTGCAACGAGGACCAGAGCACGTCCCGCCGTCCGCGGTAGATGTCGCAGATTTCCTGGACACAGTCCTGTGGCCCTTCCAATGCCGTGATGGCGGCGACCTGGATGGGTGCGAAAGTGCCGTAGTCGAGATAGGACTTGATGCGGCCGAGCGCAGCAACCAATTCGCGGTTGCCGCACATGAACCCGACGCGCCAGCCGGGCATGTTGTAGCTTTTGGACAGGGTAAAGAATTCCACCGCGACATCGGTAGCCCCGGGTACCTGGAGGATGGAGGGAGCGACGTAACCGTCGAAGACGATGTCCGCGTAGGCGATATCGTGCACCACCCAAATCTTGTACTCGCGGGCCAGGGCAATGACTTTCTCGAAGAACTCCAGATCTACGCATTGCGTGGTCGGGTTGCCCGGAAAGTTCAGCACGAGCATTTTCGGTTTTGGCCAGGACGTCTTGATGGCCTTTTCCAGTTCCTCGAAGAAGTCCACGTCTGGGGTCAACGGGACATGGCGCACATCCGCACCGGCGAGCACGAAGCCGTAGGGGTGGATCGGATAGGCCGGATTGGGCACGAGGGCAGCGTCACCCGGCCCCATGGTGGCCATGGCCAGGTGTGCGAGACCTTCCTTCGAGCCGATGGTGACAATGGCCTGAGAGTCCGGATCAAGCTCCACGCCGAAACGGCGCTCGTACCAGCCGCAAATGGCCTTGCGCAGGCGGATGATGCCCTTGGAAACCGAATAGCGGTGGGCCGTCCCTTTTTGGGAGACTTCGATCAGCTTGTCGACGATGTGCTGCGGCGTGGCGCGATCCGGGTTGCCCATGCCGAAATCGATGATGTCGACCCCGTCTGCCCGCTGCTTGGCCTTGAGCTCGTTGACGATATTGAATACGTAGGGCGGCAGCCGTTTGATGCGTTGGAATTCTTCCATCCTGGACTCGGAGATTTTATGGCTGATGGGTGCGAGGGTTCGCGGGCAAGCGTGTAAAAGTACCGAGGCACTTGGATACTGTCAACGGCAATGCCGAACTCTATTCAGCCGTTGGGCTACGGCAAGGTTTCAATGCGCTAGGTTGGGCTCTTCGTGCGGCTATGGGAAACTGCCCCTTTTGGTGAACGGGTTCTCTTGTATGTCTCCTCATCCCCCGGTTGTGTTGTGTCTGTCGGGTCATGATCCCACCGGCGGTGCCGGTCTTCAGGCGGATATCGAGACGCTGCGGGCTTGCGGTTGCCATCCTGCCACCATTGTCACCGCCCTGACGACGCAGGATACCGGCGATGTGAAACAGGTTTATCCGCAAAATCCGGAGAACTTTCTCGCTCAAGCGCGCTGTTTGATGGCGGATCTGCCCGTCACGGTAGTCAAAATTGGTCTGCTGGGAAGCGCCGACATGGCTGAGGCTGTGGTAACCCTTCTGGATGAGGCAGGACACCTGCCTGTGGTACTGGACCCGATTCTGGCGGCGGGAGGTGGTCATCCTCTGGCCAGCGAGCAGTTGATGCGGGTCTTGGTGTCCTACGTAATACCCCGATCAACGGTGGTGACGCCCAACACACCGGAAGCGAGGCGATTGAGCGGCCGACAGGAGCCCGATGACTGTGCCCTGGCGCTGAGAGCGATGGGATGCCCGCATGTTGTGCTGACCGGAACCCATGAGGATGGGAAAGAAGTGGTAAACCGTTGGTACAGCGAAGCAGGTCGGGTTGATGGTCGGTGGCCGCGCTTGCGCGAAAGTTATCATGGCTCCGGCTGTACGCTGGCCTCGGCGCTGGCTGCCGGGCTGGCGCAGGGCATGCCGATGGCCGAGGCGGTGGCCTCGGCGCAAAGGTTCACCTGGGAGGCGTTACGCAACGGCTACTCGGTAGGTCGCGGTCAGCGCCTGCCGCGGCGTTGCTTGAACTCCAGCACGATGAAATCAACTTGGAACACACAGCAATGAGTTTAAGCCGCGATGTTCTGAATCAATTTTTTGAGCAATTGCTCAATGTGGGTCAATTTAAAGATTATGGCCCCAACGGAATGCAAGTCGAGGGTGCGGAATGGATCACGCGGATCGCTTTTGCGGTCTCGGCGACAGCGCACTCGATTCAAGTGGCGGCCGATCGTGGGGCGCAGGCATTGGTTGTGCATCATGGGCTGTTCTGGTCATTTCACGGCCCCAAAACCCTGACCGGGCCCTTTGCTCGACGGGTTTTTCCCTTGGTGCGCCACGACATCAACCTGTTTGCCTACCATCTTCCCCTGGATGCGCACATCGAAATAGGCAATGCAGCGAGCCTTGCCAACAAGCTGGGGCTGACCGGGCTTGCAGCCTTCGGCGACCACCAGGGCAGCCCGACCGGGGTGCGCGGATGCCTGACACCGGCGTTGTGTGCGGGGGAATTGCAGTATCGTCTGGCCGAGGTGCTTGACCATCCCGTGATGTTGGCGACTCCAGATCCGAGTTGGCCGGTGAGCCAGGTCGGCATCATTACCGGAGGGGCTAATCGTGACTGGGTGCTAGCCGTTCGTGCCGGTTTGGACGCTTACATCACGGGTGAGATGAGTGAGCATGATTGGCATGAAAGCCAGGAAGCAGGGTTGCACATGTTGGCGGGCGGTCATCATGCAACCGAGCAGTTTGGAATTCAGGCCCTCATGGCGCGTGCCCTGGATCGCTTTGACGTCGAGTGTTTTTTCATACCCAGCGAGAATCCGGCATGAATCACCCCCACCATAGGCTGCGCTTTGTCTTGGCGCGGTTGGGACGCTGAAGATGTCGATCAACTGGCCGGATGTGACATTCGAGCCGGCTGGGCTGGACGATGTCAGTGCGATCGCGGCGATGGCGGATAATATTTCCCGTCAGCATTATCTGCCCGATGTGCTCACGGAGAGTCAACTCGCCAGTTTCGGCCCTTTGGCCTATGCACCCGAGGTGTTGAGCGCCCAGATGCAGTCGGATGTCCGCTTTGAGTGGATTTTGCACTCGAGTCGGCGTGTCGGCTTTCTGGCTTATGCCGCGCGCGACGGAGGAGAGCGCTTGAATCTTGGAAAGCTGTATCTGCAGCCGGCCTGCCACGGGCTGGGCATCGGTCAGGTGGCCTTGCGGCGGGTTCAGAACATCGCGGAGCAGCTGGGGGCTCGGGAAATCTATCTGTATGTGTTTCGCAAGAATGGCAAGGCCATCAGGGCTTACCAGCGGGCCGGTTTTATGATCGATCGGGCGGAGTTGACCCCGTGCGGTAACGGATTTTGTTTCGACGATTATGTGATGGTGTACCGCTTGAAGCCGGATGATGGTCGGCTTTGACAGGAAAGTCAGGGCGACCCGAGCCGCCCTGACATCGTTCCAGTTCGATCAATGCGCAGCGGGGGCGGGCGCCTGACCGGCAGGGGCAGCCGGTGCAGCCGGTGCAGTGCCGTGCTGCATATTGCCCATGCCACCGGCGTTCCCGCCATGCTGCATGCCTTGCATTCCGCCCTTGTTCTTCATCATTTCCTGCATGTGCTGCTGCATCATCATGTGATGCAGCTTTTCATGTTCCTTCATCAGTTCGAGCTGTTCGGCCTTGAGACGATCCTTTTCCTTCGGGTCGGTCGCTGCAAGGATCTTGCTGGACAGTTCGTGCATTTTCAGGAGATGTTCCTGCATCTGCTTCAATCTATCCTCGTTCATCATCATGCCACCCATCATGCCCGCGCCCATTCCGCCCATTTGATGGCCGCCGTTGGGTGATGCGGGTTTAGGCGCTTCTTCGGCTTGAATCACAGGCAGGTAGGTAGCGGTAGCCAACACGGCTGCATTGATCAGATTCTTAAGTTTCATGGCGATCTCCTTGGTTATTGTTATCTCGTGGTCTTGTCGATCACGGAAGAGCTTAACAGACCCTGCGAGCGATCATGGTTCAGGGCGCATAGCCGCCGTTTCCGATGTTGATGTTGGAGGGGCCCGGATCATAAAGACCGGTCAGTTTGCGTCGGAACTCATTGGAAATTTCACGCCCTTTCACTTGACTGTCGACGATGCGCGGGGTTAGCAGCACAACAAGCTCGCTGCGGGTGGAGGCCATGTTGGTGCTGCCAAATAGATCGCCAATGATGGGCAGTTCGTAGAGCAAGGGTATCCCCGTCTTAGTATTGGCTGTGTTCTCCCTGATCAAGCCCCCAAGTACCAATGTATCCCCGTCCTGAACGGCGACTGTGCTCTTGATTTGACGTTGGGCAATGGTGGGGGAGTTGATTTCAGTAGTGGAATCAGAGCCGGTCGTGGGCTTTGGCTTGACGTTGCTCACGGTCTGGATGATATCCATGTTGACCAGTCCACCCGAATTGACGCGTGGCCGGACGTTCAGCAGGACACCGGTGTCGCGATACTGAATGGCTTGGACAACATTATTCGTGTTGATGGTATTGGATACTGATCCGGTCAGGATGGGCACCTGATCACCGACGCGCATGGAGGCTTCCTGATTGTTCAGTACCATGACCGAGGGTGAGGACAGCATGTTGACTTTGCCTTTTACTGCCTCGGCGGTCAGCAGAATACGCAAATCCTTACCGGCCAGTACATAGCTGAAACCTGTGGCGCTGGCGCCAGCAATGGCGGCTTTTTCGGCGTAGTCAGCCAAGGGTTTTCCCAGGGACTCGGCCATCGAGCCCTGCTGGAAATACCATTTGATGCCGTATTTCAGGTCGTCGGTTAGTTCTACCTCGGCAATGGTGGCGTCGATGAGAACCTGTAACGGCAATACGTCCAGTTCCTTGATGACAGCTTCGATTTCCTTGTACTCCTGCGCCTTGGCGGTAATGATCAGGGCGTTGTTGGGTGGGTCGGCCACGATGCGGACATTCCCCAGGTTGGTAGCAGTGCTGCTTTGGGATTTGGAGCCGGATGTTCCGCGTCCAATGCCACCCCCAAATCCACTGCTGCCTCCAGTACTCCCACCGCCGAGTCCGCCTGAGGATCCACCGAAACCACTGCTGGAACTGCCTCCCAAACCACTCGAGGATCCGCCCAGGCTACCGGAGGAACCGCCCATGGAATTGGGTCCCATACTCGAGCCCAAACTGCCCGATGAGGAACCCATGCCCAAGTCGCCCGAGGTGCTGGACCCCAAGTCACCGGCGGAACTGGAGAACCCGCTGCCACCGGCACCCGGAACGGTAGAGCTGCTGGCGCCGATATTGCTGTCCTGGAAGCCGGGTCTAAGTGAGGCACGGCTGCCACTCCCGCTGCCACCGCCAAAAATGTTACTGAGTGTTTTTGCGAGTTCCGTGGCGTCGACATTCTGCAGTCGGTAGACATGAATGCTTCCCATGCGGTGCGGGTTATAACGGTCCAGTCGACCGACCCAACTGGCGATCTCTTCGAGATAGCGGGGTTGCGGCGTGATGGCCATGATCGCATTCAGGCGGTCGATCGGCATGACGCGCAGCAGACCGGCCAGTGGTCCCTTGGCGGTGTCGCCAAGAATTTTTTCGATTTCGGTCGCCACCAGGGCTGGCTCGACATTGGAAAGCGGGAAGATTCCCACCGACATTCCTCGCATGAAGTCCACGTCGAAAAGTTGAATTGTCTCCAGGACACTGGACAGATTTTCGCCGCTGCCAGCCAGCCAGAGCATATTGCGAGTGGTGTCTACTCGCACGATGGATTTCGGCGGCATCAAGGGTTCCAGGATTTTCTGCATTTCCTGCACGCCAACGTATCGCAGCGGTACCACGCGAAGTTGGTAACCCGTGGGTATACGTTGGCCGGGTAACCCCATGCGGGCACCGGGTGCTCCGGTCGCACCGGAAGCTTCCGGTTCGATGCGATAAATGCCGGAGCTATCCTTGATGAGCACGGCACCATTCAGTCTGAGCAAGGTTTCCAGGGTCGGGATGAGCTCATCGTCGGTCAGGGCTCGGGTGGTTTGCAGCGTGACACGACCAGAAACTTTGGGGCTGATGACATAGTTGAGCTTCAGTGTCTCGTCGAGAATGGTTTTGGCGACTTCGTTCAAATCGGCGTCGTCGAAGTTCAGCGTGTACTTGCCCTCGCGGTGTCCGCGCGTAGCGGTGGCCGGCGCCGCCCCGACGGTAGCTCCACCCCTGCCCAGGAGATTGCCCGAGGCCGGGTAGAATTCCGGGGGCTGAACGGGTTTGGAGCCCAGCGGCTCACTTTGAATAGGGCGTGAGTCGAGTGCTTTGTTGTGAAGGGATTCAATCCGCAAATTGGCCGGAATTGGCGGGCGCTTGATGGCCTCTGGCGCAAGTGATTCACAGCCGGACAAGATCAGGGCCAGGGATAGAGGCAGAACAGCGAATCGTTTCGTCGTGCGCATGGTGGAATTCTTGACTAGCGGCATCGTATTAACCTGAAAAATGGAACTCCCAATCCATTAGCGGAAAAGGCGAGGATAAGTTGTCTGGCGGTGTTTTCCGCCAGGCTCGGGCCAATCCAAAAGCTCATTGCCCCATATCTCCCATGTCATTCATATCTTCGTTGCCGCTCTCCTCGGGGGGGGCTTCGCCCATGTCATCCGGAATTTCAACCGGTTCCTCTGGAATGGGGGGTGGTGCAGGCACGGCACCCCGCGATGGCCTCGGACTGGCTGGCCGGACCGGCTGAGGAGGAGGTACATTGGGTGGCGCCATAGCCGGAGTCCCGGTCGGGGATGGAGATGCACCTTTCGCTGGCTTCTTGAGCAGCGATAGATCCTCCTTGAATTCTCCCTGTTCGATCAGGAGTCGGTCCGGTTTGATGTCTGTGATTTGCCAACCGTCCAGGGAGTCCTTTACCTTCAGACGCTTGTACTTCCCTTTGGCATCGGCAATCAGTGCCATCCGGCCCTCGGGAGTCGACAGGATGCCCATGACCTTGAAATTGACCGGGGTTGCCTTTTCCGGTGGCGGTGGTGGCGGCGGTGTTGGTGGCTCTTCGGATTTTGGAGGAGGTGGACGACGAGACTCCATAAACAGCGGTCTCTCGACCATCTGCTGGTATTCGCTGACGCCGGGAATCGCAAACTTGTCGGGCGTCAAGCCGGTCTCGGGCGCAGTGATGGTGGCCGTGTTTTCTGCGAGTCCCTTGCCAGAAGGTTTCTTGAGGAGATGCAGCCATTCACCCGTGAGCAAGGCGCCAAGCGAAGAAGTCAGGATCAGCAAGATCCCGGTCAGAAAAAAAGGACGCAATCGCTGGCTCATGGTCAGGGTGCCTGCATGTACCCAGCCACATCGAAATCCACGCTCAGACGATCCTCGATCACCGGATTCTTGTCTCTGGGATTGCGGGGCATTCGGATTGGACGAATATTCAAATTCTCGATAAAGAGGTAGGGCTTACCAGACTCAAAGCTTTGAAGTACCTGGCGTAGCACACCTGAGCTCCCGGTCATCCGGATTTTCACACCCACCCGCACGGCGTTTTCTTCATTTCTCTCGGGGATTACCTGGGTGCTCGATAGCTCCCCTCCCGCCTCGCTGACCACTTGTTTGATCCGTGTCTGCAACTCTGCTGAGGCCAGTGCAGCGGTATTGGTGGGCATGAAGGCATCGTTCTGCTTGGCCAGTGCCCTGATCTGTTCCAGCCGCTGAGCCAATGCCTCTCTTCCGCTGGCGACCTGCTGTAGGTGTTGCAGCTTGAAGCGCAGGTCATCCACTGTTTCCTGATATTCCTGTTTGACACCCATGAGCGGGTAGATCACGGCAAAGTAGCCCAGCAGTAGGACCAGCATGAGTAGCCCAATCGCGCTCAACCGAGAGGTATTAAAGGTGATGGGCTGGCTGAGCTTTTTACTGAGGGCTTTCAGAGAACCTCCCGTTGACGACATCGCCGGCTATCTGAAAACGCTCGAGGCCATTGGAGTTGTCCTTGGTCACCGGCGAGACGAAGCTGACATTCCTGAAGAACTTTGAGGCTTCGATTTGCTGGATCAGACTCGAGGCGGAGGGAGATTGTCCCTGAATAATGGCCTTATGATTGGCAAACTGCAGGCCATTGAGCCAAGTGCCGTCCGGAATGACCCGGCTCAACTCTTCCAGGGTATCCACGAGCAGCGGTTCCTGGCGTTTTTTGTCCTGCAAGAAGCGGGCTTGATGCAGCAGTTTTTCGGACTCCTCTCGCATCGACTCCACTTCCTGGGCAATTTTTGTGGTCTTTTTTACCTCGGCTTGCAGGCGAGCCGCTTCGGTTCGCGCTGACCAGATCGGCAGGGCGATCGCAATACCAGCCAGGGTCAGGATGGTCAGCGTGAGGATGGTATTGAGGATTCCCGGAATCCGACTTTTGGGGGGTTTGAACTTCTCGGGAAGAAGATCATAGGCGCCGGGTTTGTTTTCGCCCATCAGGTATGCTTGATTCGGTTGCCACCCGGATGCCGTGAGGTCCCCCAGTAGGGCATCCAGTTTGGCGCGCGGGGTCAGGATAAGGTCGACCACGATCTGACGCGTGGCTTTCAGGCGATCGACGATGACGGTCTTGAAATAAACCTGGTCGCTCTTGAACGGGGTGAGGCGATCCAGTTCAAACGAGACCACCTGCTGCAGATTTTCTTCAGCCGCCATCGGCAGCTTGATCTGTTTTCTCAAGCCTTGAAGTTCAGTCAGCCTGAGGACGGACTGCAATTCGGCAAGCCGGTCATGCTCGCGCAGATAAGTCTGTCGCAACTCATTGCCCGACTCGTCCAGGGCGAGATGAGTGAGCGCCTTTTCCCGGCCGCCTTTGATGTGTGACAGTGCCACGCCTTTCTCATCGCGCTCAAGAATCAGATATTCAGCGCCACCGCCAAATAGTTTCTGTACACCAGAAGGCACCAGGGAAAGCAGTTCCTGGGTCCACCAGTGCCAGAATTGCTGCACTTGAGCGCTTATGGGTGTGTCGAACTTCAGCATGATGTGGGTGGCTGTGCGTGCCGCAATACAGCGGCTCGATCTATTCTTCCTGCGCGTTGGGGGTTGATTTGGAGGGAATCACATATGGCTTCCAGCGCAGTATCGTGAAGGGCGATCCATCGATTCCCGGTCCTCGGCGGATCGTAGTCAGAACCCCCGCGCCCTGCTGGCCCTCGATTTCGGCGACGGCCATGATGGTGTAAGCCATATCACTGGAACCTCCCGGCGGCAGACCGGGTATGGTCGGCGGAGTGGCCGGCGCTCCGAAGCTACGCTGCTGTATGTAGCTGTCTACTGCTGCGGTATCGCCACCCATCAGTGCCATCAGCACTTCCCTTGACGCCTTGGCCGGATTGAGACCATCCGTACCTGTGTATAGGGTAAACCAGCTCTCCATTTTTCGATAGAGCGCTGGCGTGACGCCCATGACGCCGCGCACTTCGTCCAGAATCAGGAAGTTCCGGTTTTGCGGTGGAGCCTGCATCCGGCGTGACTGATAGTCCTCCGCCTCGGCGCCGTGCGTCCGTTTAAGATCATCCGGATCTCGCCAATCCATGATGGCATCGCTTAGCTGTTCGGCAAGCTCCTCATTTCCGGCGAGGAATTTGAAGACGGTCTTGAGGGTCTGCTCCTGAGCGGCGTTGACATCGACCTTGCCGCCTTCATCCATGATCCGGATGCGCACCCTGGCTCCATCCATCTGCCACATATAGGGGGTGCCATCGGCCTGCCAGCGGAGCTTGGGGTCCGGCAGGCTGAGCATCATCATGGCGTAATTGACCCCACCATCCGCGAGAGCCTGAGCCTTGGCACGCTCATGAGCATGACTGAGGATGCCGGCTTCCCTTTGGGTCGACAGGGCAAAGCTGCCAGCCATGATCGTCATGAGACTGATGACCCAGAGAACCATGACCAGTGCCATACCCTGCTGACGTATAGGCGAAACGCGCATCAAGCCATTATCTCAGCATCAGGGTTTTTGGGGCGATGATCAGGCTGGGCCAGGGTGTTTCCCCTTCTCTTTCGATATCGATGCGTATCAGGGTCGGCAATTGATATTCACGCCATTCTTCCACCCACTTGCCGGTCTGACCGCCCGGAGGCGGAAGAACGCCGTTTTCCATGACGGGGCCGTAGTAGGCAAACCTCAGATCCTTGATCTGTTCGACAATGGCGATGTCATCGATCGGCTTGGGTTGGGATTTGTGTGCGTCGGGAGATGACTGATAGGGGACGATCGAAACTCTCAGTTCCCTGGCTTCGTCCTGATCCTTCAGATATAAGTCAAAGCGATACAGGCCGCCCCCCTCGAGTTGATCCGGGAGTGGGGCCACATAGGTCAAGCTGCCGGCGGTCCCCCGAAATGAAGGCTCCATTTCACCATTGCTATTCACGCCGGATACCGGCACCAGGCTGGCAATGTGTCGGCGGAGAAAGCTTTCCACGATGAACAGCCGGCTGGCTTTGGCCATTCGCTCTTCGCCGGCCTCCCAGCTATCCGCACCAATGCGCAGACTGCCCGTTAACAACAGCATCATGATGCCCAGCAAGGTCGTTGCCAGCAGGACTTCGATTAGTGTGAAGCCGTTATGGTATCGCCGGGTCAATCCGGTCATTGGCTCAGGCCTCCCTGTGGATTGTCGGGTATCAACCGCAAGGTTTTCAGGTTGAAGGCGCGCGGATCGCTTTCATCACCCCACTCGACGGTCAGATCCACCCAGTGGGGTTTGAAGCCAACGCTTTGTCCACCCAGCAGTCCCTGGTCAAATGGATAGGGGAAAACATTTACATTCCAGCGGTATCCCCCCGGAAGTTCGCCCTCGGTGACGCCCGGTTGCAAGGGTGTTTCGACACCGATCTTGGCCATCAGGGATTCGGCGGTGAGAATGGCCCGGGAATAGTCGTCTGCCGTCGCCGCGATATGTCCCCCGCCCGCAAAAATGCGCAGGAGGACACCCAGGGACAAGGACAGGATCGAGAAGGCCACCAGGATTTCCAGTAATGAAAATCCGGCTTGCCGGCGAGATATTCGCTTATTGATCGCTGTCTCCCTCGCCCATGCGGACTTCGCCAGTGAGCCAGTTCACATCGACCGCGCGGGTTTGCTTGTTGGCGATTAGGGTGACCCTTCCCCCGGTCGCTGAGCCATCGGGAAAGAAACGAATTCGGCCGGTACCTTCATCAAGCGTTTCCGTAGAGGTCGTGTAGAGCCCCAATTGAACTTCAGACGGCAACTTGTAGGGTTTGGATCGGCCGGTGACCCGGTAGACATGTTGCTCGGTATTCAGCTCAAACAGTGCGTCCTGACCTTTGAGCATCGCCTGGCCGCGGGCGTGGCGGAGCGCGGAAGCGACATCGCGGGTGGCTGAATAAAGCTGGGCACGCGCAATGGCGGGCCCAAAATTGGGGATCAACGTGGCCATGACTATGCTGGAAATGACCAGCACAATGAGCATTTCCAGCAAGGTGAAGCCGGCAGCCCGGCCGATGGGCTGCTTTTTCTGGACGGAAGCCAAGGCTTTCAGGGCTTTCCCATGGCCATGACAATGCCCCGGTCAGGCGTGTGATCCCTCAAATCTGCGGATCTCCCTAGCCCTTTTGCCGGGGCTGAAATCAAAAGTGGTCCTGCTTAATCCCAACTCTTGATGTCCTGGTCCTCACCTTCGCCGCCCTCGGCGTTGTCGGCACCCAGACTGAAAATATCAAACTTCCCATGTTGGCCGGGCATCACATAGTGATAGGGCGTATTCCAAGGGTCGGTAGGCATCTTCTTCTTACGCAGATAAGGGCCATTCCAGTAAGTCGCGCTGGCGGGCTGTTCGACGAGTGCGGCAAGCCCCTCGCCGGCATTTGGATAGCGGCCTACATCCAGCCGATACATGTCCAGCGCGGAGGACAGTTCTTCAATTTGTAGTTTGGCCGTCTTGCTCTTGGATTCACCCAGGTACTTGATGACCTGCGGGCCGACCAATCCGGCGAGGAGCCCGATGATGGCCAGTACAACCAAAAGTTCGATCAGGGTAAAGCCGCGTTGTTCCTGTCGCGAGGCCATTCGATGTTGGATGGGTGTCTGTTTCATGGAGTCTCTTGCGTGTTTTAGTAAAAATTAACTCACCGAACAGTTCGGGTGCTGATAGCTGTTCTGGTGCATGATCTGATTTTCCCATTTCAGGTCCGATTTCGCGAGTTTGGAACAAGAAAAATAAGCTGCTTACAGCCGGAAATTTTCGGCTAAAGTCACTTGACCGCGGCCGGCCAATGCTTCAGTACGCCCATGATCTGGGGTATCTCCATCAGAACGCAAGGTCATTAACGCTCAGGATCGCCATCAGGATGGAAATGATGATGCCGCCGATCATGATGCCCAGTCCCACGATCAGCACCGGTTCCAGCATGGCCAGCAGGCGCTGTATCGATATCTTGATTTCCTTGTCGTAGGTCGTGGCCACGCGATCCAGCATCTCCGGGAGCTGAGCCGACTCCTCCCCCAGCTTGATCATTTGCATCGCCAGGGAGGGAAATATCTCCGCTTCCATGAGAGGGGCGCTCATGCCCCCGCCTTCCTTGAGGCTGTCGACGGCCAAGCCCAGTTTCTGGGCCACCAGGCGATTGTCGAGCGTGTCCTTGACGATCGATAGCGCCGCAAGTAACGGCACTCCATTGCTGAGCAGGGTGGCCAGGGTCCGGCTGAAGCTGGCGACCTGGAATTTCAACATCAGGTCACCGAAGAGCGGCAACTTCAGCATCGATCCGTCCCACGCCAGCCGCCTCACTGGATCGGACCGTTGATAGCGAATCCAGCCGCTGACAATGGCGAATATCGGGATGGCGGTCCACCAGTAGGACCGGATGGCATCCGCGGCCCCGACCACGATCTGGGTCGGAATGGGCAGCTCCTTGCCGGCACTGTCAAACATCTCGGTGAACTGGGGCACAACAAATGTCAGCAATAGCAACAGCGAACCGATAGCCATGATCACCAGAATGATGGGGTAGATCATCGCGGTGGTGACGGTGTCGCGCAGCTCCTTGGAGCTGTCGAGGTATTGAGTGAGGCGATCAAGGACCACTTCCAGTGCGCCGCCCGCTTCACCGGCGCGAATGAGGTTGAGGTAGAAGCGCGAGAACACCGGTCCCTGGGCTTCCAGCGCATCGGACAATTGCGCACCACTTTTGATCTTCTCCAGAATCTTGCCGATCATGGCGTTGAATTCAGGCTCTTTCTCGGTGAGCTCCAGTAGCACCGTGAGTGCCCGATCCAGGGGTAGCCCGGCTTCAAGCAGGGTCAGCAGCTCCCGGGTGAAGAGCGTGACCTGTTTGTGGGAGATTTTCGCACCGCGGCGACCGAACCGGAGGAAGCCGAAAGGGCTGGAACCGGCCGGAGCGATCCGAATCGGCAACAGTCCTTCCTCCTGCAAGGAGAGAATCAGCGCGCTCTCGCTCGGGGATTCACGGTCTTCCTCAATGGTTTCACCGTCACGGTTGACGGCTTTGATATGGAATTGAGCCATGTCAGGATAAAAACGGCTATCAGCTATCCGCCGTCACGCGAAGCACTTCCTCGACCGTGGTCAGGCCTTTGACCGATTTGATGATGCCGTCCTCGTACATGGTGCGCATCCCTTCCAGCAGGGCCTGTTCCTCGATCTTACGGGCGGGGGCGTTGGTCATCACCAGTCGCCGGATGTCGTCGCTCATCACCAGCAGCTCGGTGATTGCCAGACGGCCACGGTAGCCGTTGCCGTCGCAGGCTTCACAGCCTTTGGGTCGGTAAAGATGAATGGTTCGCTCATCGCTGTAGTTCCAGAGCTTCAGTTCAGCAGCCACTTCGGGAAGCGGCTCATATTCTTCCCGGCAATGGGGACAGAGACGGCGCACCAGTCGCTGACCGAGGATGCCGTTGACCGTGGAGGTAATCAGGTAATCTTCAAGGCCCATGTCGAGTAGGCGCGTGACCCCGCCGGCCGCGTCATTGGTGTGCAGCGTGGACAGTACCAAGTGGCCGGTCAGCGCCGATTGCACAGCGATGCGGGCGGTTTCGATGTCACGCATTTCACCGATCATGATCACATCGGGATCCTGGCGAACGATCGAGCGCAGGGCTGAAGCGAAAGTGAGGCCGATCTGCGGTTTGGTCTGAATCTGGTTGACGCCCTCGAGTTGGTATTCGACCGGATCCTCGACGGTAATGATCTTCCGGTCGGGCGTGTTGATTTTGTGGAGGGCGGTGTAGAGCGAGGTGCTTTTGCCGCTACCCGTCGGGCCGGTGATCAGGATGATGCCGTGCGGGGTTTCGAGGACATCGAGGAAGCGTTTGAGCGAATCGCCCTCGAAGCCGAGGGTGTTAAAATCGAATTTGATGCTTTCCTTGTGCAGCAGTCGGATGACGACGCTTTCGCCATGCATGGTCGGCACGGTTGAAACGCGAAGATCCAGCTCCTTGCCCTGCACCTGCAGCTTGATACGGCCATCCTGTGGCAGACGACGCTCGGCGATGTTGAGCTTGGCCATGATCTTGATGCGCGAGATGACCGCGGCCGTAGACCGCACGGGGGGGGATTCGATCTCGCGCAAAACGCCGTCGACCCGCAGGCGCACTTTGAGTATTTCCTCGAACGGCTCCACGTGAATATCGGATGCCCGCATTTCCACGGCCCGCTGCATGATCAGATTCACCATGCGGATGACCGGGGCTTCCGAGGCCAGATCCTTGAGATGCTCGACGTCCGCCTCGTTGATGTCGTCGTCGCTACCGAAAGTATCGGTAATCTCGCCCATCAGCGATTTGCCCGGGCCCAGCTGGGTTTCCAGCGCCCGATCGATTTCAGTGCCGAGCCCGACCCGCGCAATCACCGGTTTGTCACAGGCAAGCGCAATGGAGTCGAGCAGTTCCTGATCAAACGGATCGGTGACGGCCACCGTGACCTGATCATCATTAGCCGCGAGTCCGACCAGATGATTTTCCTTGAGAAAGCGGATCGAGATGGTGTCCGGTAACGGAGAGCTCTCCGGATAGTCATCGGGCACTACCAAGGGGAGGCCGCTGACGTCGGAGAGGATTTCGGCTGTGTCTCGCTCTGACAAGAGGCCGAGCTTCAATAGCAGCGCCGGGATGCGCGGTTCGTCCGTCTGCGCCCCCAATTTCTGAGCACGGATGATCTCGGGCTCTCTGAGTTTTCCTCGAACGACCAATTCCTGCGCAAACTGTTGGTAACGGGGAACAGGGAGCGAGGATTCCTCGGAGGTTTCGATCGACGGGAGATTAAGGGTTTCAGCAGCCAAGGCAGATGGTTCGGTCGGTTAAATAATTCAATGCGTAATCTTGTAGAGTTTACACCAAACCCGTTTAACGCCGGACTCGCTGCTGATGGTTGTTTCAGCAGCATTTGATGCGCACTCAAGCGGCCGCATCCGAGGTTCGGCTATATTATGGTGATACCTCCAAACTTGGTCATCGAACGTTATGCATGTCCGTGTCTCCCAAATTGTTGATCGATTCAGCCCTCAGGGACTGCTCACCCGCTGCCAAGGCCCCGATTCGTTGATTTCAGGCCTGTCGCCCATTGAAGAGTGTCAGCCGGGAGATCTGGTCTTTGTCGATCACGCCAAATACCTGGGCCGGGTTCGGACCCAAGGACCCACGGGTGTTGTGACGACTGAGGCCTTGGCGACCGAATTATCGGACCTTCCGGATCTTGCCGTGCTGATTGCGCCGAATGTGCGGCTGGCCATGGCGATCTTGAAGCAGACCTATGCGGACCGGGATGTCCGCGATACGGAGTGGCCCAGGATTCACCCGTCGGCGGTTGTCCACGACAGTGTCACGGTGCCCGAAGACGTGCTGGTCGGGCCGGGTGTGGTGATCGGTGCGGGCGTCACCCTGGGTTCGCGGGTCGTTTTCATGGCCAATGTCGTGGTCGAAAAGGGTGCCGTGATCGGTGCCGGTACTGTGCTGCACCCTGGCTGCGTGGTCGGTTATGGCTGCGAAATCGGCGCGGATGTGATTCTCAAGGCGGGATGCGTGATTGGCTCGGAGGGTTTTGGTTTTGCCCAGGACGAGCGCCGACGCAACTACCGGATCCCGCATACCGGCAATGTGGTCATCGAAGATCGCGTGGTGATCGGGGCCAATACCAATATTGATCGCGGAACTTACGGGGCAACGATCGTCCGCTCCGGCGCTGTTATCGACGCCATGTGTCACCTTGGACATAACGTTGAAATCGGTGAGGACAGTATCCTCTGCGCCCATACGGGGCTTTCCGGCTCCACGAAATTTGGCAAGCGAGTCATTGCCTCCGGGCAAACCGGCACGCTGGATCACGTGACGGTGCCCGATGACACGGTGCTGCTGCATCGGGCGGGACTGAATAACAGCATCAAGACCCCCGGCATGTATGCGGGTGGGCCGGTTCAGCCCTTGCAGCAATATCTCAAGAATATGGCTGTCATTCCCAAACTCAACGAGATGTGGACCCGGCTCAAGCGTCTGGAGAAGGCGTTGGCCGAATTGGCCGTTAGCCGCAACGATGGATGAGTCAGGAACGATCTTGAGAGGGGGGATAGCCATGGCTGAAGGAAAAAAGACTGTCAGCGACCTCAAATGGCTGGTGCTCTTTGCGGCGCTGATGGTCTTGCCCTGGATTCTGCTTATTGGCTGGATGGGTTTTCTCCCGGCCGTTTCCAATCTCATTGTGGCTCGTGCGCCGCAAAATCTGGGAGTGAAATACGCGGCGACTGACCTCAAAAGTTTTGAGGCTAAATCCGGTATTACCGTATCTCCGTCGACGCCCCCTGCGCCTACTGCCCAATCGGGAGGGGTGCCTGCAGCTTTGGTTACCCCGCCCGTGACCGCTCCTCCCAAACCGCTTGACCTGACGGTTTCTCAAGAGGAACTGTCGGCGGTGATCAATCAGCTGGGTGCCAACCTGATGCCCTTGCGCAAGGTCCAGGTCAAGCTTGGGCCCGGATCCGCCGAAATTTCCGGCGCTCTCGATACCTCCCGGCTGGACGGTTTTCTCCAGAATATTGGCGTTCGTCCCAAGGATATCGAAGGTGTGGGGCGCTGGGTGAAGGCGCTGGGAGACAACATCCCCATCCATCTCAGGGCCAATGGCGGAGTCGCGGACGCTCAGTTGAATGCCAGGCTCGAGAGCCTTCAGGTCGGGGGATTTAATGTTCCCGCCGAACAGCTGGAGAGAATCACCAAGGGCGGCATTCATGCCGATCTGAGTGGCAAAGGCGGCTATTCCGTTCAAACCCTGACCTTGCAGGAAGGCAATCTGAAATTCATCGGAGCCTTGCCACCCAGTCTTGGTGGCCCTGGGCCCTAGTGATGAAAATTGCGACCTGGAATGTCAACTCTCTCCGTGTCCGGCTGCCGCATGTTCTTCATTGGTTGGAGCGGGAGCAACCCGATGTCCTGGCCTTGCAGGAAACCAAGACGGAGGACACCAACTTTCCGGAGAAGGAGCTGGAGACGGCGGGTTATCGGGCGATCTATAGCGGGCAGAAGACCTATAACGGGGTCGCCATCCTGAGTCGGACGCCTGTCGTCGAAGTGGTGACTGATCTGCCAGGTCTCGATGATCCCCAGCGTCGAATTTTGGCCGCAACCGTGAATGGCTGGCGGGTGGTCGACCTGTATGTGCCTAACGGTAGCGAGGTAGGTTCCGATAAGTATGCTTACAAGCTCGATTGGCTGGATCACGTTCATTCCTGGCTCAAGCAGGAACTCTTACTTCATCCTCGTATGGTGGTTCTGGGTGACTTCAACATCGCACCAGAGGACCGTGATGTGCATGACCCGGTGGCGTGGGATGAGAAAATCCTGTGTAGCACGCCGGAGCGGCAAGCCTTTCGGGAGTGGCTGGCGCTGGGTTTCAAGGATGCTTTCCGGTGTTTTGATCAGCCCGACAAGAGTTTTAGCTGGTGGGATTATCGGATGAATGGATTTCGTCGGAATCTCGGTTTGCGTATCGATCACATTCTGATCAGTTCGGAACTGGCGGAGTCCTGCCGGGCGTGCCGTATTGATGTGGAGCCGCGCAGGCTTGAGCGGCCCTCGGATCACGCTCCAGTGCTGGCGGAGTTCGCATAAGGCGCCACAAGCCGGAATATTCTTGCCATGCTTCAGTACTTCTTATCCTGGGAATGGTCGGAGAGGCGGGCGCCGCAATGACGGCAATAGTTATCGCTGGCCCCCAAGCCCTCGGTCATGCATTCCCTGCAGACGCGTGTCGTGGTTTTGGGTTCCCGGTGAAATGCCATTTCCGCGGTCACGATCCCTGTAGGCACGGCCAGGGTACCCCAGCCCATGAGCATCATGATTGACGAAATGAATCGTCCCAAGTCGGTTTTGGGCGCGATGTCGCCAAACCCCACGGTGGTCATTGTGGTGATGGCCCAGTAAATGGATACGGGTATGCTGGTGTAGCCATTTTCGGGTCCTTCGGTCACGTACATGATGGTGCCCATGAACATGACGACCATCAACACTACTGTCAGAAACACCATGATCTTGCGGCGGCTGGCACTGAGTGCACCCGCCAGAAGCGTCACCTCGGAGAGGTATTCCGTCAGTTTGAAGACTCTGAATACCCTGAGCAAACGCAGTGTCCGCACGGCCATGAGCGCATTGAGCTCGGGGAACGCCAGCGCCAAGTAGGTGGGCAAAATGGCCAGCAAATCAACGATGCCGTAAAAACTCAGGGCATATCGCCAGCGCCGTTTTGCGGCATACAGTCTTGCGAGGTACTCCAGGCTGAAAAGGACGGTAAAGAACCACTCAAGGCCGGCAAAGATGGCTGTATGCTGCTTTGCTATTGCCTCAACGCTGTCGAGCATGATCACCATCAGCGACAGCAGAATGGCGAGAATCAGCAGTTGGTCAAACAATCGGCCTGAACGCGTATCGGCCTCGAAGATAGTGATGAACAGCCGCTCCCTGAAACTCAGCGGCTTGTCGGTCTGGGTTGCTTTCATGAGATGCGGGCAATACGACAAAGGCTTCACGGGCTCTTCAAACTCCTGGATGGGAACACTCCGGGAGCTAAAAGCCCGTCCATCAGGTCTTGGTATCGTCAATCGATGACTCGCAGATGAGGCATCGGAAGGCTAGATGCTTCAGCCCTTTTGCGCAACGGGTTTTGCGGGTTTGGTGTTCTTGGGTGGCTGCGCTGGCTTGGTCCTAGGTTTTAAGACATCGCTGACCCGCGCGGATGCCGATCCCTTCTGCCCCCAGTGGCCTGTGGGACCGACGATAATGAGCGTCTTGTAGGACTGCGACCTGCCACCGGTCTTGCGGCCGGTATTGCGGTCGATCACGTCCACCGGGCCGAAGCCGCTGTGGCCGACCAGGTGAAACAGCTCCTCGGCGCGGTAGTCCTCGACGTGAACGCAGCCATGAGATGCGGCGGCGTTGCCCATCTCCTGCATCGCCTGTCGGTCCAGCGAGGAATGCAACGCCATGCCACCATTAAAGAACACAGCCCACAGCATGGGGGCATCGTATTTGCCAGACCAGTGACGCGACGAAAACGCCTGGGGTCGGAAGTAGCCTGAAGCGGTTTCAAAGCCCTTCTGTCCGGAGGAAATCATCCAGTAGTAGTGCAGGCCTATGTCCCGTTTATAGACTCGCAGGGTCTGCGCCTTCCCCCAATACGGGTCATCTTTCTTGCTGACGACGACGATCAGGTTGTAGCTGTCGAAATCATGATTTTCCAGCGGGTTGGGCAAGCCCTGGGTTTCAGAAATGTCCGGATCCTTGTAGGGGTTGAACGCCTTGGTCACGCCAAATTTGTAGTCGTTATCCGCTCCGACATCGTTCTCGTACTTTTGGTTGGGCTGGGTGCGGGGGAAACCCTCCCAAGGTCCCGGCGTCTCGAAGTAATCGCCGGAGGGCTCCGCATTTGCCAAGGTGGCTGCCAAACCAACTGCAAGGGCGGCAATGCCTCGCCGCAGCGAACGATGGCCAATTTTGAGGTGGGGTCTAATAAGTTGATTCATCACGTGACTCCTGGGGCGGCCTGTTGCATCTAATATACAGGAGCAGAAGGTTTTTGCATCACCTCAGGGTAAGGCCCGGGCGCAGGCCCAGATGTCTATCTGATCGGCGCCGGCCCGACGCAGTGTGGTCGCCAACTCCCTGACCGTGGCGCCCGTCGTAACGACATCATCCAGCAGGGCAATGTGTCGGTAGGGGAGATATGACGGGACGGCGAAAGCCTGACGGATGTTTTTTCGGCGGTCGTCGGCATGCAGCCGGGCTTGCGCATTCGTGGGTCGAATTCGGTGACAGGTTCTGTAGTCCAGCGGAATATTTAGTCGACTCGTGACCACTCGGGCGATTTCCAGAGCTTGGTTAAAGCGCCTTTCTCGATAGCGTAGCGGGTGCAACGGTATGGGAATGACGGCCTCTGGCAGGGCCTGGGTGGGGTCGATGTTTTTCGCAAGCAAGGCCCCAAGCAGTCTGGCGTTGGCATGACGGGATCCGAATTTGAGGGACTGGATGAGATGGCGGATGGGTTCTTCATATCGAAAGGCACTGATCATACGGTCAAACGGCGGTGGCTCCCTGAGGCAGGCACCGCAGAGGGGAAGGTCCGGCTGGGTCAGGGGAAGCCCGCAAGTCCGGCAGGTGTTGTGCAGATAGGGCAGCGACTCTCTGCAGCTCCGGCACAAATCGAGGTCCTCCTCGCCCTGGTCGCCGCAAAGCAGGCATGTGGGAGGAAACGCCAGCTTCTGTATAATCCGTGACCAGCTGTAAACCTGCTCTTGGTTCCTGGGTTGACGGAGATGTTCCGTCCATTCATGCCAGGAACGCTTTATTTTCACGGAGCCTCCGAATGTCCGCTCAAGAAACTTCCTCGGGCCGTACCACTATCGCTGCGGCGGCTGCGTCGTCGTTGGCCGGTGCTGTCCGCCATGACTGGACTCTGGAAGAGGCTCGTCAACTCTTCAATCTACCGTTCAACGACCTGATCTTTTTGGCGCAGTCCATCCATCGTGAGCATTTCGATCCAAACGAGGTGCAGGTTTCCAGTCTGTTGAGCATCAAGACCGGATCCTGCTCTGAAGACTGCGCCTACTGTCCCCAGAGCGCTCATTATGACACCGGGCTTGGCAAGGAAAGTCTGCTGCCGATAGAAAATGTGCTGGAAGCTGCCCGTCAGGCCAAGTTGCAGGGCGCGGGGCGCTTCTGCATGGGCGCTGCCTGGCGTAGTCCCAATGATCGGGATATCGAGCGTGTCTGCACTATGGTTGAGGGTGTCAAGGCGTTGGGCATGGAAACCTGTGTGACGCTGGGAATGCTGACTGATGGCCAGACCCATCGACTGAAGGAGGCGGGGCTCGATTACTACAATCACAATCTGGATACCTCCGAGGCCTATTATTCCGAAATCATCACGACCCGTACCTATCAGGATCGTCTGGATACGCTGGAGCGGGTGCGCAAAGCCGGGCTGAATGTCTGCTGCGGCGGTATTGTGGGTATGGGTGAGGACGATAATGACAGGGCGGGTTTGCTTGTCCAGCTCGCCAATTTGCCAAACCATCCCGAAAGTGTGCCAATCAATCGGCTGGTTCAGGTGGAAGGGACTCCGCTGGCTGATGCTGCCCCGCTGGATCCGTTTGAGTTTGTCAGGACCATTGCGGCAGCACGCATCATGATGCCTCGTTCTCGAGTTCGACTCTCGGCGGGACGAACGGACATGACCGATGAAATGCAAGCATTGTGTTTTCTGGCCGGTGCCAACTCCATCTTTTATGGTGAACGCTTGCTGACCACGGATAATCCCTTAGCGGATGAGGACAAGCGCTTGTTCCAACGGCTCGGGCTCCGGATGGCCGGGTTCTATGCCAATGCCTGAATGGGTTTGACCCGATTGGGTAGCCCGTCTCCTTCCTTCATGCGTGGCCCACTTTTCCTTAGGCGTCGGCTGGACGATATCGACTTTCAGGGACTATATCGCCATCGACGAACGGTCGAGTCACCCCAAGCCGCGGAAATCCTGGTTGAGGGCCGCTGGCTAGTCAATTTCTGCAGTAATGATTATCTGGGGTTGGCCAACCATCCCTTGGTAATTGCGGCGCTTCAGCGCGGGGCATCCGAATATGGTGTGGGGGCCGGTGCAGCGCATTTGGTCTGTGGGCATGGCGGTCCGCATCAGGCTCTGGAAGAAGAGCTGGCGACCTTCATGAACCGTGATCGGGCGCTACTGTTTTCTACCGGCTACATGGCCAACATGGGTGTCATTTCCGCATTGTTGGCGCGGGGTGATGCGGTCTTTGAAGACCGCTTGAACCACGCTTCCCTGCTCGACGGAGCGCGCCTTTCCGGCGCCCGTTTGCAGCGGTATGGACATGGCGATTCCTCCAGGCTACAGGCGCTGTTGTCCGGGACGTTGGCGGATCAAATTCTGATTGCGACCGATGGCGTCTTCAGTATGGATGGCTATCTCGCGCCGGTGGACGAACTGTCCGTGCTGGCAAAGCAGCATGATGCCTGGCTGATGATTGACGATGCCCATGGTGTGGGTGTCTTGGGTGAAAATGGCCGTGGCCTTCTCGAGGTGACTGGGCATTCTCAGGATGAAGTCCCGATAGTGGTCGGTACGCTGGGCAAGGCATTTGGCACGTTCGGAGCGTTTGTAGCGGGTTCGGATGACCTGATCGAATACCTCATCCAGCGTGCTCGCACCTATATATATACAACGGCGCTGCCACCGGCCATTGCCGAAGCAACCCGGGCCTCACTGATTTTGGTGAAGGAAGATTCCTGGCGGCGTGATCGGCTGGCAGAGAGGATTCAGCAATTCAAGCGGGGTGCCCAGGATTTGGGTTTGAAACTAGTGGAATCAATCACACCCATCCAGCCTCTTGTGGTCGGTGACAACCAGGCGGCACTGGATGCCAGCGATCAGCTGTGTGCCTCCGGATTTTGGGTCAGCGCCATCCGGCCTCCTACGGTTCCCGACGGAACCGCCCGTTTGCGAATCACTCTCACCTCGATCCATACCGAGGACCAGGTGGATCGCCTGCTGGAAGCCCTTTCCCGATTGCCGCTGATCGGTGCGGATCGGCTGAATGCTCAGGGGAATGTCGCATGAGTCTTCCCCACACCCGTGGAATCCACGTTGAGTTCCTGGGGAGCGGTCCTGATCTTGTGATGCTGCATGGTTGGGCCATGCATGGCGGGCTGTTGCGGGGGCTTGCCGAGCAGTTATCCGCTGACTATAGGGTCAGTCTGATTGACTTGCCGGGCCATGGCGGTAGCGGGCAGATCGACGATTACTCGCTGGCTTCGGTCACCGATGTGCTTGCTCAGGCGGCTCCACCAAAGGCGCACTGGCTGGGTTGGTCATTGGGTGGCTTGTTGGCGCTGGGAGTCGCCGACGCGCACCCTGAGCATGTGCGCAGTCTCGTCATGATTTCCGGAACACCCCATTTCACCGCTGAAAACGACTGGCCAGGGGTTGAGCCCGCGCTTCTTCAGCAGATGAGCATAAATCTAGAGCAGGATTTCCTTGGGACCCTGAAGCGTTTCATCGGTCTGCAAACATTCGCTCAGGAAAACTCCCGAGCGTTGGCCAAACAGATTCATGACTTGCTTGATGAGCGCCCCATGCCGGATAAAGTCGCTTTGCGTGGTGGACTGGCTCTGCTTCGGGACGTTGATGCTCGTCCCATGTTGGCAAGACTGCAAAAACAGGTGCTCGCCGTCATGGGAGCACAGGATCGATTGGTGCCCAGGGCGCTGGGCCCCAGATTGCGAGAGTTAAGTGCCAATGTGGATGTGCAGGAACTGCCCAAGGCAGCGCACCTCCCTTTCCTGACGCATCCTGGGGAGACCGCTTGTCTGGTTCGCGACTTTCTCTCGCTGCAGGATTGGGTCTAGATTGTGGGCGGCTTATCTGTTTTGAATAGCTCCCCCGATAAGCGTTGGATAGCCCATTCTTTTGGAGCGGCCGCTTTGGCCTACGACGGCGTAGCCGTTTTGCAAAGATCGGTGGGGCAGAACCTGATTGAGAACCTTCCGACATGGTCGGGTGATGGCTTCCTTCTCGATGTCGGGGCGGGTACCGGACATTTCTCCCGGACTTTGGAAGGTTTGTATCCCGCTGCCCGCGTTATCGCCCTGGATATTGCCGAGGGCATGCTTCGCTGTGCCCGTGAGCGGTTTACGGGAGCCTGTGTGGGTGGAGATGCGGAAGCCCTGCCGTTTGCAGTCGGGTCGATTGATGTGATTTTCTCTAATCTCGCCATTCAGTGGTGTGGTTCCCCGTTGACCACCTTTCGGGAATTTCATCGGGTGCTAAGGCCGGGTGGTCATTTGCTGTTTGCTACCTTCGGACCCAGGACGCTACAGGAGCTGAGGAGCGCCTGGGCTCAGGTGGATGATTTTAGTCATGTCATTGAATTCAATGAGGTCAAGGTTCTGGAACAGTCATTGAGTCAGGCGGGTTTTTCTGTGGGCAAATTTGAAGCGACGGTCATGGTGATCGACTATGTGGATGTGATGTCGCTGATGCGAGAATTGAAAGCTTTGGGGGCACGTAATCTGACGGCAGGGCGTCCCCGGCATCTCACTGGTAAGGGTGCCATGGCGCGGATGATCTCTGTTTACCCGCAACATGACTTGACTGGTTCTTCGTCGATACGCGCAAGCTTTGAGGTGATTTCCGGTTTCGCGACGCGCTCAGCGCGTCCGGGCGGCTCTTGATGGCCAAGGGTTTTTTGTAACGGGGACCGACACCGAAGTCGGCAGACCCTGCGACTGTCCGCCTGATGCGTTTTCTCAAGGCTCAGGGGCTGAGCGTGATCGGGATGAAGCCGGTGACTTCGGGGGCAGAGTGGGTGGGCCAACGCTGGGTGAATGAGGATGCCCTGGCCTTGCAACATGCCCTTTGTCTTTGAACCGCCGGTATCGCCTCACATTGTCTGCCGGGTCGGTGGGTGTCAGGGAGAACCTTGATCGAATCAATCACGCATTCTGTTACTTGTCGACACTCGCGGACTGTGTGGTGGTCGAGGGAGTAGGCGGTTGGCGTGTCCCTCTCAATGCCGAGGAGGACGTCGCCGATTTGGCGTTGAAACTGAAGTTGCAGGTGCTTCAGGTCATAGGGTTGAGGCTTGATTGCATGAATCATGCATGCCTTACAGAGGAATCCATGATTGCTTCGGGAGACAATATCGGTGGATGGATTGCAAACTGGCTGGTTCCTGATTTGCCATACGGTGCCGAGGTTATGGCTTCGCTTGAGTGCGAGTTGGGGCAAAAAGCCCTGGGTGATCTGGTTTTCCGGACTGCTCAGGCAACTGAGCCATGTTTGGATAATGATCGCTGTGACAGGGACGAATCTTGCGCCTGATGGCGGCATAGGCTAGCATTTAGGGTTAATGCTAGGTCGGTCGGCGTGGGTTGTGGAGTCGGATTTTCTTTCTCAGCTCCAACATGATCCTTAAGTGGCGCTTCCCGGCCCATTCCCGTGGATGCATTAGCCTGACTTGTCTGTGACTTTCTGTGTCCATAGTTGTCAATGGGCCAGGTTTACTCCAGTCTGGTCGCCACCGTTATGCTTCCAACCCCATTAGAAGAGCATAGAAGTCGACGAGCTCCTTGCCGAAACGGAGCTGGGGTGGTTAGCGTTAGCCCTAGAACTGGGACAAATTTTGCCTTGATTGAATGGTTTAGGTTATTGCCCTAACGATTGTGGAGAAGATTCCGTGAAGAAATTAAGTGCTTTGCTGGCGGTTTCAGGCTTGATGGGCGTCGGCGAAGTCTCCGCCGATTACACGCTCAACCTGACGGAGGGCGTTACCGAGCTGAGTCGCGATATTCACGATTTGCACATGGTCATTTTTTGGATCTGTGTGATTATCGGTATCTTGGTGTATGGACTGCTCGCCTATTCCTTAGTAAACCATCGAAAGTCAAAGGGTGTGGTGCCCGCCAAATTTCATGAAAACACCAAGCTCGAGATTCTCTGGACTGTCATTCCGTTCCTGATTCTGCTCGGCATGGCCATTCCAGCCACCAGGGTCATGATCAAGGTCTATGACACTTCCGGTGCGGATATGACTATCAAGGTCACTGGTTACCAGTGGAAATGGAAGTATGAATACCTTGATGAAGGGGTCAGCTTTTTCAGTACGCTGGACGCCAAAAGTAACCAGGCTCGACAGACGGATTCAGGTGTTGATCCAGCGACTGTCGAAAACTATCTTCTGGAAGTGGATCACCCGCTGGTCGTCCCGGTAGGAAAGAAGATTCGTTTCCTGTTCACGGGTGGCGATGTCATCCACTCCTGGTGGGTCCCGGATCTGGGCTGGAAAAAGGACACCATTCCTGGGTTTATCACTGATGGTTGGGCCAAGATTGAAAAAGTGGGTACCTATCGTGGTCAGTGCACCGAGCTTTGCGGGCGTGACCATGGGTTTATGCCTATCGTGGTAATCGCAAAGTCGGACGCCGACTACAAGGAATGGCTTGCCGAACAGAAAGGTGGGAGCAAGCCCGAAAACGCGGAAGGGGATAAACAAGAGGGTGGGGATGCCCCAGCTGCCGCGCCTGAGTCAGCAAATGAACCAGTTTCTGCTGAACCGAACAAGGTAAGCGAGGAATCGACCGATCAACCGGTCCTAGTTTCTTCCGGTGGAACAGATAAGGACAGCCTGATGGCTCTGGGTCAGGCGGTCTACGAGGGACATTGCCTGAGTTGCCATCAGGCGGGTGGTGAGGGCATCGAGGGCATGTTCCCCGCTATTAAGGGAAGTGCGGTAGTCAATGGTCCGGTCAGTGGTCATATCGACCTGATTCTGAACGGCAAGCCGCCATTGATGGCCTCATTCCGTAATGTATTGAAACCCGAGGAAATTGCTGCAGTGATCACCTACCAGCGCAATGCGTTGGGGAATAGTATCGGTGACATTGTTCAGGCAAGCGATGTCGCGTCACACCAGTAGTTCGTACCCCAAAAATTCAAGAGGTGAATCCTATGTCAGTCACGGCCATTCATGACGATCACCACGACCATGGCCCCGCCAAGGGCTTCATGCGATGGGTAACGACAACCAATCACAAGGATATCGGAACCCTTTATCTAGTCTTCTCTCTGGCCATGTTTATGGTCGGTGGTGCTATGGCGCTGGTCATCCGAGCCGAGCTATTCGAGCCTGGCATGCAGTTTGTCGATCCCTTGTTCTTCAACTCCATGACGACGCTGCATGCCCTGATCATGGTGTTCGGTGCGGTGATGCCCGCCTTTGCCGGCTTGGCTAACTGGATGATCCCTATGATGATCGGCTCGCCGGACATGGCACTGCCGCGCCTGAATAACTGGAGCTTCTGGCTGTTGCCATTTGCGGCCATCATGCTGGTCAGCACGCTGTTCATGGATGGCGGGGCTGCCGCCGCAGGGTGGACGCTTTATCCACCCCTATCACTGCAAGCCGGGGCATCATTTCCGTTTACGATCTTCACAATACATATTCTCGGTATATCGTCCATCATGGCGGCCATCAATATCATCGTGACCATCCTGAATATGCGCGCGCCGGGGATGACGCTCATGAAAATGCCTCTCTTCGTCTGGACCTGGCTGATTACGGCATTTTTGCTGATCGCCATCATGCCGGTTTTTGCGGGTGCGGTAACGATGTTGCTGACCGACAAATTCTTTGGTACCAGCTTCTTCAATGCCGCCGGCGGTGGTGACCCCGTGCTTTATCAGCATCTCTTCTGGTTCTTTGGTCACCCTGAAGTTTATGTGCTGATTCTGCCGTCTTTCGGGATCGTCTCGCAGATCATCCCCACCTTTGCCCGCAAGCCCTTGTTCGGCTACAGCTCGATGGTTTATGCCACGGCATCGATTGGTTTCCTTTCCTTCGTCGTTTGGGCTCACCATCAGTACACTGTGGGTATGCCGGTTGAGGGGGAGCTTTATTTCACCTATGCCACGATGCTCATCGCTGTGCCTACCGGGGTAAAGGTCTTTAACTGGTTGTCGACGATGTGGCAGGGTGCCATGACCTTTGAGGCGCCGATGCTATGGGCGATTGCCTTTGTAGTGTTGTTTACCATGGGCGGGTTCACGGGTTTGATGATGGCTATTTCCCCGGCTGACTTGCAGTACCACGACACCTACTTCATCGTTGCCCACTTCCACTATGTTCTGGTTTCGGGCGCCGTGTTCGCGATAATCGCGGCGGTTTATTACTGGCTACCGAAGTGGACCGGCGTCATGTACGACGAGCGATTGGCGAAGTTGCACTTCTGGCTGACGACCATATCGGTCAACGTGTGCTTCTTCCCTCAGCATTTCCTGGGGTTGGCCGGTATGCCCCGTCGTATCCCTGACTATGCATTGCAGTTTGCCGAGTTTAATGCCTGGTCCAGCGTAGGTGCTTTCGTGTTTGGATTCTCTCAATTGATCCTGTGCTACATCGTGGTCAAGAGCATGCGTGGTGAGGGTGAGAAAGCGACGGATGAGGTTTGGGAGGGTGCCAGCGAGCATGGCCTGGAATGGCAGCTACCTTCGCCTGCGCCCTACCATACTTGGGAGCACTCACCTCATATCCACTGAAATTTTTGTTAAGCCACTCGGTTGGTTCGGCAACCGGGAAAGGTCGATACAGCAATGAATCTTCGCAGAAAAAATGTTCTTTTGGCTATGTTGATCGGTCTGGTCGCGATTGGTTTGTATGCTTACGCAATCTACCACGTGATGTCGGATACAGCGCTGCCATGAAGGAAGGTTCCGAAAGGCGACCCAATTCCAGGGTGCTTTGGCCGGTAGTGCTTGTGGCCATTGCCATGTTCGGTTTTGGCTTTGCTCTGGTGCCCTTGTACGACGTTTTTTGCGAGCTGACGGGGTTGAATGGCAAGGTCAAGACCGAGGCCCAGGCGGAAGCGAGGTACAAGGTTGACCAATCGCGTTGGGTGACCGTGGAATTCGTAACGACAGTGAATGGCGACATGCCTCTTGGATTCCGAGCGGAAACGACCAAGCTGAAGATACATCCCGGTGAATACCAGACGGTGAAGTTCTTCGGGACGAATCAGTCCGGCAGGACTCTGGTGGGCAGGGCGATCCCCAGCATCGCGCCAGGCTGGGCCACCCAGTTTCTGAAAAAAACCGAATGTTTCTGTTTCAGCGAGCAGACGTTTGAGCCGCACAAGGAGCGACAAATGCCGGTGAGATTTGTCATTGATCCGGACCTGCCAGGGACTGTGGCCGATCTGACTTTGTCATATACGTTTTTTGATATCACCGAAAAGCAGTAATAGAGCACCCAAGACTTTAAGCTACCGAGCAAGGGGAATACAGATGGCTTTACATGGTTCTTACTACCTTCCACACAAGGCAACCCAGCCGATACTCGGCTCGATTGGTCTTTTCATGCTTTTGGCGGGATTCTCCAACTACCTCAATGGTTCTGACATTGGTCCCACCATGATGTGGCTGGGAGGCGGCATCGTGGCCTATATGATGTTTGTGTGGTTTGGCTCGGTGATTCGCGAGAGCGTTGCTGGACTTTACAATCACCAGGTTGATGTCTCCTTTCGGATGGGTATGATCTGGTTCATAACGTCCGAGGTGTTTTTCTTTGCGGCGTTTTTCAGTGCGCTCTTCTATAGTCGCGTCCTGGCTTTGCCCTGGATGGGGGGTGAAGGTTCAGCCCTCGGGGTCGAAACGCATCAATATCTTTGGGATTCCTTCAAGAATATCTGGCCCTCCAACGGTCCGGCGCATATCGGTGGAAAAGAGGGCGGTGAATTTGAGCCCATGGCCGCGTGGGGCATACCCGCAATCAACACCCTGATCCTGTTGACCAGTGGCGCGACAGTGACTTGGGCCCATTGGGGTCTGTTGAAGGATAATAGGACGCAATTGATCATCGGGCTTGCCGCGACCGTAGCATTGGGCTTCATGTTCGTGGTTCTGCAGGGTGTCGAATATCACGAAGCCTACTCTGAAATGGGCCTGACGCTCGGCACTGGAATTTACGGTTCCACGTTCTTTATGCTGACCGGCTTCCACGGTCTGCATGTAACCATCGGCGCGATTATTCTGACCGTCGTTCTGCTGAGAAGCATTCGGGGTCATTTCAGCAGCGAAAACCATTTTGCCTTCGAAGCAGCCGCTTGGTACTGGCACTTCGTGGACATAGTCTGGCTTGGATTATTTATTTTCGTCTATTGGCTCTGACGCCAAGTCATTCCGAAAAAAGGCGTGCCCACCCAGGTTGGCGCGCCTTTTTTGTGATCAGGTTTTACTATTGTGGTGTCCCGGGTGCAGCAAGGCGAGGGGATTGACTAAACAATGCGGTGATGTCGACGCAATCGTACATGTAACGCCGATTGCAAAAATCGCAGTTGACCCCCACTTGTCCTTCCTTCTCCATCAAAGAGGTGATCTCCTGCTCGCCCATCGCCAGCAGAACGCCTTCTATCCGTTCCCTTGAGCAACTGCATCTGAAGCACACAGGTTCGGGGTCCAGCAACCTGACTCGCTCCTCATGAAACAGTCGAAAAAGTAATTCATGGCTGGGCAGGTTAAGAATTTCATGCTCTGTGATCGTTGAAGCGAGATGAATGATTCGGTTCCAGTCCTCGCGTCCATCTTCGTGTCCGGGAAGGCTCTGAATAAAGAGGCCGCCTGCGCGCTGTTCATTGGCGAACAGCCACAAACGGGTTGGAAGCTGTTCAGACAGGCTGAAATAGGATTCAAGCGCTTGCGATAACGAATCCCCGTCGAGGGCAACGATGCCTTGATAGGGTTCCTGGCCTTCGTTTTGAATGGTCAACACCAACCGTCCATCGCCGTAAAGTTGAGGGAGCGTTTCGCCTTCTGGTGAGCCGCGCCAGTGGGCCAGTCCCCTGATGGTGCGAAGATGGGAGGCTTGTGTAACCAGGGTGCTGATCGGTCCCGCCCCTTGAATCTGGAGAATCAATGAGCCCTGATATTTGATCGTGCCGGATAGCAGTAGTACTGCTGCCAATGCCTGACCCAGCTGGGATTTAACGATGCCGGGATAATCTGTGGCGCCTGGGGTCGAGGCCCAGGCGTCATTGAGCCTGACCAGTTCTCCTCTTATTCCAAGATCCTCGAAGTAGAACCGTTCAAATCGATCGAAATGACTCATCTTGTCAATGACTCCCTGTGCGTGGTTGGATTATAGTGAGTCCCAAGATACACGAGCTCTGGCAGGTGGGTGCAATGTTTGGAAAATCGAAAACGGGGACGCTTGAGCCGGATGCAGCTCTGCCCGGCAGGGAGGAGCCGGTTAAGGTCCCTCCGCATCATTTTGTGAGTGGTCATCCAATGCAATCCCCTTACCCCGAAGGCTATTTGCAGCTTCTGCTGGGCATGGGGTGTTTCTGGGGTGCAGAGAGGAAATTCTGGCAGATGCCAGGGGTTTACCTTACGGCCGTAGGCTATGCTGGGGGTTACACATCTAATCCAACTTATGAGGAGGTCTGCTCAGGCAATACTGGGCACGCCGAAGTGGTTCGGGTGGTCTACGATCCCGACAAATGTGAGCTTGCGGCCTTGCTTGAAGTATTCTGGGAATCTCATAATCCTACCCAAGGGATGCGCCAAGGGAATGATCTCGGTACTCAGTACCGTTCGGTCATTTATACCAGCGAACCGCAGCAGTATAAGGCGGCAATCGAAAGCCTACAGATCTACCAGGACGCCCTGCGCAATGCAGGTTATCCGGCTGAGATCACCACTGAAATCGCCGAAGCCCCGACCTTTTACTTTGCAGAACCCTACCATCAGCAATATTTGGCCAAGAATCCAAGCGGCTACTGTGGGTTGGGCGGCTTGAATGTGAAGTATCCGCGGGCGTTGGCTGGCGATACGGCCTGATCTTGAAAATGCCCGGAAAGACAGGCAATTTTCGAAAAAAAGCAGGAGGCATTCAAGCCGCCTGCTTCAAGGGAGGAGAGCCGCCCACGCTATTTGCGGTCGGCAACTGTCAGGTGTTGCTCTAAACAGTTGGGTGGATTTTATCGGGGGATTTGACCAGGCGAAATGTGGCAAATTGCCGCATCGCGTGCCCCACTGGCGCGTCTCGGTTATGCTGTCTACATGAATCAGGAACCTCTCTCCAGTATCCCCACACCCATTCATCCCGCGAGAGATGCGCGCCAGAATCTTCGCTGGCTGTTCGTCTTGCGGAATCTGATGATCCTTGGTGAGGGTCTGATTATCTTCATTAGCCTCTACGGTTTGGAGATACCTTTGCGTGAGGTCCCTTTGTGGGGGATTCTGACCCTTCTGGGTCTGTTCAACTGGTGGACCTGGTTGCGGTTGGGTTCGCAGGAGCCGATATCAGAGAACGAGTTGTTCATTCAGCTGTCATGTGACGTTCTGGCCATTACCGCGATTCTTTACTTCACAGGAGGGGCGACCAACCCCATTGCCTGGTTCTTCCTGCTGCCGCTCATCATCGCTGCGACGGTTTTACCGCAGGAATATACCTGGTACATGGTGATATTCACCTCCGGCTGTTACACGTTGCTAATGTCCTATTACCACCCGCTGCCGGACATCCAGCCGATACCGGTACAGGGCGAGAACGCGCATGCCATGCATGCCATGCTGCCCAAGCATGACCTTGATCTCCACGTATTCGGCATGTGGTTTGGTTTTGTTTTCAGCGCCGTGCTAGTGGCCTATTTCGTGGTGGAGATGGCCAAAACTTTAAGGGCCAGGGATCGCAGTCTGGCCGAGGCTCGCGAGCTCAGTCTGCGTAATGAGCGGGTGGTGGCCCTCGGAACGCTGGCAGCCGGTGCCGCACATGAAATGGGAACGCCTTTGGGGACGATGGCGATATTGATCCGGGAAATTGAGAACGATTGCGAGGCCGGTGACGATATCGAACTCGGTCATAAAATGAAAATCCTGCGTGAGCAGGTGGCCCGTTGCAAGCAGGCCCTTTCAGTGATGTCTGCTTCCGCAGGTGAAATTCGGGCCGAGAGTGGTCACCTGATGCCGTTAACCGCATATCTGGATTCGGTGGTTGAAAGCTGGCGTCAGCAATTGCCAGGCAAAAAGTTGCACTACCGCAAGGCCGGGCCGTTGCCGCCGCCCGGTATCCTCGCCGAACTGACTCTTACCCATGCGCTGATCAATATCCTGAACAATGCGGCTGAAGTATCACCCAAGGGCATTGAATTACATGCGCGCTGGGACCAGCAGTCGGTGACTTTGCATATCCTGGACAGCGGGCCCGGGATTGCTCCAAGCCTGTCCGAGCAGATCGGCAAGACACCGGTTGTCTCGACCAAGGATCAGGGGCTGGGTGTCGGTCTGTTTCTGGCCTTTGCGACGATCAATCGATTGGATGGCAGTATTGAAATGACGGCACGGCAGGGGAGTGTAGGTACCCGCACACAAATCGTTCTACCCGTCATTAGCCACTGGAGTCAGCCATGAACCAGGATCTTGAACAGGAAACCTCGCAAAAACCCACCTTGTTGCTCGTAGACGACGACCATACCTTTTGCGGGGTGTTAGAGCAGGCGCTCAGCAAGCGCGGGTTTGAGGTTCATGCCGCCACGGATGTGGTCTCTGGCATCAAGGTCGCTGAGGCGGTGGAGCCTGAGTATGCGGTGATTGACTTGAGAATTGGTCAGGAATCCGGTCTGGTTCTGGTCAAATGCCTGCATGAGCTGGATGCCAATACCCGTATCGTCATGTTGACAGGGTTCGCGAGCATTGCAACGGCTGTCGAGGCAATCAAGCTGGGAGCTGTTCACTACTTGGCTAAGCCCGCTGACACCGAGGAGATTGTGGCGGCGCTCCACAAGGATCAAGGCGATGAAATGGTGGAAATCAAGGATAAGCCACTTTCCGTGCGCCGGCTTGAATGGGAGCATCTGCAAAAAATCATCATCGAGCATGGAGGCAATATTTCCGCTGCTGCGCGCGCGCTTGGGATGCATCGTCGCACCTTACAGCGAAAACTTGAAAAAAGACCGGTCAAGGATTGATCGAACCGTCATCAGTTGCATCGCTGGATGCTCATCTTTCCTGGAGTGCCTGCCGCTCCCGCTCGATATCCTTTCTGGATTGCTTGAAACTCAGGAAACCGCACCCCATAACATATCCAACGACCTATCTGATGGGATGACCCCAGTCAAAGGGGCTTCGCCCCATCGGCCCGGCAAGCCGTCTTGTCATATCTATCCACACCCATCCGTCTGAGGTGAGTTTCATTGCCTTTCGAAAGGTTGGGTTTTGTGACGGTTCAGATGGGTGATATGTCGGAGCCTTGACAGACACGGGTGCATCGATATGATTAGCACTCGCTTGAGTCGAGTGCTAACAAGCTTTCGTAGCGGTGGCTCGAAGAGACACGATTTTCCGTTTCTCCGATTCAACCCGATTTTTAAACCCTGAAGATCCAAATCACTTAAGGAGTAATCAATGAAAATTCGCCCATTGAACGATCGCGTCATCGTCAAACGTCTGGAAGAAGAGCGCACTTCCCCGGGCGGGATCGTGATACCAGATTCCGCTGCCGAAAAGCCGATTCGCGGTGAGGTTGTGGCGGCTGGTAATGGCAAGGTCCAAGACAACGGCCAAGTACGTCCTTTGGGAGTAAAAGCCGGCGACAAGGTCCTGTTCGGCAAGTATGCCGGCACCGAAGTCAAGGTAGATGGTGAGGAGATTCTAGTCATGCGCGAAGATGACATCATCGCCATTCTGGAAGGTTAACCCCCCGTCTCTTAATCGAATTCTGAACATTGAAAGGTAATCAAACATGGCAGCAAAAGAAGTTAGATTTGGTGATGACGCTCGTAGCCGCATGATTCGCGGTGTGAATATCCTTGCCCAGGCCGTCAAGGTGACGCTGGGTCCGAAGGGCCGTAATGTCGTTCTGGAGAAGAGCTTCGGCGCTCCGACCGTGACCAAGGACGGTGTGTCCGTCGCCAAGGAAATCGAGTTGGCTGATAAGTTCGAAAATATGGGTGCGCAGATGGTCAAGGAAGTAGCTTCCCAGACCTCCGATATTGCCGGTGATGGCACCACCACTGCGACCGTGCTGGCTCAGTCCATCCTGACCGAGGGTCTCAAGGCGGTTGCCGCCGGCATGAACCCCATGGATCTGAAGCGTGGTATCGACAAGGCCACCGCGGCCGCCGTTGAGGCCATCCATGCCATGTCGGTGCCCTGTGCCGACAGCAATGCGATCGCCCAGGTGGGTTCCATCTCGGCCAACTCCGATGAAGCGATTGGCAAGATCATTGCTGATGCCATGGACAAGGTCGGCAAGGAAGGCGTTATCACCGTGGAAGATGGTTCCGGTCTTGAGAACACCCTGGACGTGGTCGAGGGCATGCAGTTTGATCGCGGCTATCTGTCACCCTACTTCATCAACAACCAGCAGAGCATGAGCGCCGAACTGGAAAATCCGTTAATCCTCATCTGCGAGAAGAAAATCTCCAATATTCGCGACATGCTGCCCGTGCTGGAAGGCGTGGCCAAGGCCGGCCGTCCGTTGCTGATCATTGCGGAAGATGTTGAAGGCGAGGCGCTGGCGACCCTGGTTGTCAACAATATGCGCGGCATCCTCAAGGTGGCCGCGGTCAAGGCCCCCGGTTTCGGAGACCGCCGCAAGGCCATGTTGGAAGATATCGCGGTTCTGACCGGTGGTACCGTCATCGCCGAGGAAGTCGGCCTGTCGCTTGAAAAAGCCACTATCGATGATCTGGGTACCGCCAAGCGCGTTCAGATCACGAAGGAAGAAACCACCATCATTGATGGGGCGGGCAGCTCCGAAAAAATTCAGGGCCGTATCGCCCAGCTTCGTAAGCAGACCGAGGAAACCACGTCTGACTACGACCGTGAAAAGCTCCAGGAGCGTCTGGCCAAGTTGGCCGGCGGCGTTGCTGTCATCAAGGTTGGCGCGGCCACTGAAGTTGAAATGAAGGAAAAGAAAGCCCGTGTTGAAGATGCGCTGCACGCTACTCGTGCGGCGGTTGAGGAAGGTATTGTTCCGGGTGGTGGTGTGGCTCTGATTCGCGCGCTGCAGAAGATCAAGGATCTCAAGGGCGCTAACCACGATCAGGATGTCGGTATCAGTCTGGCGCGTCGCGCCATGGAAGAGCCATTGCGCCAGATTGTCACCAATGCGGGTGACGAGGCTTCGGTCGTTTTGAACAAGGTCTCCGAGGGTACCGGCAACTTTGGTTACAACGCCGCCAATGGCGAATATGGCGACATGGTTGCCTTTGGTATCCTGGATCCGGCCAAGGTCACCCGCAGTGCGCTGCAAAATGCTGCTTCCGTTGCGGGTCTGATGATCACGACCGAGGCGATGATTGCGGAAGAGCCCAAGGCAGAGACTTCAATGCCGGGCGGCATGGGTGGAATGGGCGGTATGGATGGCATGATGTAAGTCAGTCATCTGAGTCCGTTTGCAGAAGCTTTGGCCTCCGGCCAGAGCTTCTGCAGGAGCCAGACAGCAAAAAGCCTCACCCTTCGGGGTGGGGCTTTTTGCGTAAGTGAAAATGCCTGAGAGTTGAATCAA
>JBIIEQ010000004.1:0-74657 GCA_044237765.1 Methylococcaceae bacterium
TACCGTCTGGCCGACATCATCTACGATCCGGACAGCCGCTTCGCCGGTCTGCTGTTCTTCTTCGACGCCGATGGCAAGCGTTCTATCTCTCAGATCGACGCACCGCTGATCCCGTCCTTCATGTAAGCCTCAACGGAGTCAGGTTCGCCTGACTCCGCTAGGTCGAAGAACGCAAGAGCCTCTCATCGCAAGATGAGGGGCTTTTTTTATATGTGGAGCACGGTTAGAAATCAGCTGGGTTAACGGTAAGCGCAGAGGAATTGGGAGCTTGCAGTGATTAAAGTAAAAGACTTGCCTGCTGGTCAGCGTGATATGACGAACGAACCATGGGGGCGCTCGCGACGGAGGAGAAGCCAAGTTGTCTGGCAATCAATGACAGAGCATCGAATTCATCTGGTGGCACATAACGTACAACGGGGAGATGGTCACGGCTGGGTTGGAGGTATTGTCCCAGGGTCAGCATTTCACAGTCATGAGCACGAAGATCAGAAAGGACAGCAATAATTTCGTCCATGTTCTCGCCAAGACCCAACATCAAGCCGGACTTGGTGGGGATGTTGGGGTGAGACGACTTGAAGGCTTGCAACAACCTGAGAGAAGTATGGTAGTCCGCGCCTGGGCGCGCTGCCTTGTAGAGCCTGGGAACGGTTTCAAGGTTATGGTTGAAAACGTCGGGTGGCATTGTATCTAGGCGTTCCAGGGCAACTGCTTGTCTGCCTCTGAAGTCGGGGGTCAGGATTTCGATGCGTGTACTGGGTGATGCGCTCCGAATGGCCTTGATGCATTCAACAAAATGCGCTGCACCACCATCAGGAAGGTCATCACGATTGACCGAAGTGATAACAACATATTTGAGATCGAGTTGACGAATGGTTTCTGCAAGATGGTTGGGCTCATTCGGGTCAGGAGCTTGGGGGCGTCCGTGAGCCACATCGCAAAAGGGGCAGCGACGCGTGCAGAGATCGCCCAATATCATGAACGTGGCCGTGCCATGACTAAAACATTCGGACAGGTTTGGGCAGGAAGCTTCCTCGCAAACGCTGTGCAGCTGATTTTCACGAAGAATGCGCTTGATCTGACCCACCTTTTGAGAGTCGCCTAGTCGGGTGCGTATCCAGACTGGCTTGTGTGGCCTCACATCGGACTTTACAACCTTGATGGGAATCCGCTTGAGCTTTTCGGCATTACGCTGATGGCTTTCAGGCGTCGAGCGTGATGGGGCGGTCAGATCAGTAGGCTTGCTCATGGATACATGCTTAAAGTTGAGAATGGTGTTCCAGCTTTGGAATCGCTGAACGAATTAATTAAAGCTGCAGCAAGTGCTGGACCAAGGGCTGCAGCCTCGCTTTCGATGCCCAATGACTGGAGGCTGGTAACGCATAGACCTGCATAGCCACATGGATTAATGGCAGAAAAAAAGCTGAGGTCGGGGTTAACATTCAGACTGAGACCATGATAAGTAAACCCTCGGCTGACTCGTAGTCCGATGGACGCGATCTTGCAATCATCGACGTAGACGCCCGGAGCGTCCATGCGGGCAAATCCAGTGATTCCGTAGCTGGCAAGTAGATCGATGACTGTGTCTTCCAGGCAGCTCACGGTGTTCCTAATCCCACGGTTCATTCGTCGCAAGTCCAGCAAGATGTAGGCAATGAGTTGCCCGGGACCGTGCCAGGTAATCTGTCCGCCACGATCTGTCTTGATGAGCGGGATATTGCTGGGCTGGATCAAGTGTTGGGGGTCACCGTTCAAGCCGAGGGTATAGGTGGGTGGATGTTGCAACAGCCAGATTTCATCCGGCGTCGCGGCATTGCGCGTTTCGGTAAAGGTCCTCATCAGCTCCCAGCAGATGTTGAAGTCGATAAAACCCAGATAGCGAATACGGGGGGCGATCAATGCGGTGTATCGAGAAAAAGTTTAGCCAAGCCCAGAAAAATGAAAAAACCCATACCATCAGTCATGGCGGTCAGCAGAACGCTGGTGCCTATGGCGGGATCCAGTCCCATTCGATGTCTGAGTAGTGGGATCGAAAGCCCAGTTAGGGCGGCAATGAGCAGATTCAACAGGGTTGCTCCCGCCATCACCATTCCAAGGTCAACACTGGAATAGAGCCAATAAGCCATAAGACCCAGAATGGAGCCCCAGACAATTCCGTTGAGCAGGCCGATGGCTATCTCCTTGATGATCAGCCGACGAATGTTGGTGGCGCTGATCAGGCCAAGGGCCAGGGAACGAACAATCAGGATGCTGGTTTGGTTGCCTGTGTTGCCGCCTATGCCAGCCACGATGGGCATCAAGGAGGCTAATGCGACAATCTTGACAATGGTGTCTTCGAAAAGGCCGATGACACGGGTGCTGGCAAAAGCGGTGATCAGGTTGATTCCTAACCAGAGCCACCGGTTCTGGGCGCTCTTCCAGACGCTTGAAAAGATGTCCTCATCCTCCCGTAATCCGGCTTCGGCCAGTCGTTCTTCGTCTGATTTACGACGGATCAAGTCCACAATGGCATCAATGCCCAGTCGGCCTTGTAGTTGGTGGTGTTCATCGACCACCGGAGCCGAAAGCAGGTCGTAGCGTTCAAAGGCACGGGCAGCTTCTTCTGCGTCATCGTCCAGACGGAAGTGCACAACATCGCGGGCCATGACGGATGCGACTGACTGTTCTGCGTTATTGGTGACTAGGCGTTTCAGGGACAGAACGCCATTAAGGACGTTGTTCTCGTCAACCACGAAAAGCTTGTCCGTATGCTCGGGTAATTCTCCGCGCTGGCGAAGATATCTGAGAACAGCGCCGAGTGTCGTGTCAGCGCGAATAGTCACCATGCCGAAATCCATCAGTGCGGCGACGCTATCACTTTCAAAAGCCAGGACGGATTGTAGTCGCTCCCTGTTTTGGTCATTGAGGTTCAGTAGCAGCTCCTGCATGACGTCTTCTGGAAGATCGGGGGCTAGATCTGCGATTTCATCGGTGTCGAGCTGCTCCGTAGCCGAGAGCAGCTCGTTCTTGTCCATTGAAGAAATCAGCGTCTCTCTAACCGCATCGGAGACATCCAGGAGAATTTGGCCATCGAGATCGGATTCCACTAGGTTCCAGAGCGCGAGACGCTGGTCTACCGGGAGGGATTCAAGAATGTAGGCGATGTCGGCTGAGTGAAGTCCGTCGAGTTTCTGTTTGAGCGCCACCTGATGACGTTTATGCATCAGGGTTTCCACCAGGTCATGGTGGGGCATTGCCTGCTGGTTGACGATGGCTTCTTCGAGTTTCTGTTTCTCGAGGAGCTCGATGATTTCGCTCAGGTGCTGCCGAAGGTGTTCCTCGGGAGGGCTGTTGACTGATTCGGCCAAGGTCATCTGGGCGTTGGAGTGATTATTGACTGGCCAGGATTTTAGAGTCTAAAGAGCCATGATGACGTCGGGACTCGCCGTAAGATCTTGGTAGATCGCGTCCAGCTGTGACTTGCTGGTTGCGGTTATGGTGATGGTAACGGCATCATACTTTCCTCCCTGACTCTTGCGGCACTGAATCGACTCGGAGGTGACTGAGTCTGCATGACGCTGGATGATGGTCAGCACTTTTTCCGGGAAGTCTTCGCTGGATTCGCCAAAGGCCATGATGGGAAATTCGCACGGGAACTCAAGAAGCGTCTCTTTGGGTTGGTCATTCATTTGGGAGCCCCTGTGCGCCGTAACCAGGTTATGTTCAAGGTGATCGGTGAATGCCTTCTTGTGAAGTTCAGTTTGACCGTCTGCGGGCCTCCGTCACCCAGCTTTCTAGGTGGAGGATGACCCGCTGGCGGTTTTCTTGTACTCCTGATAGGCGGACTGTAGCGTTTTCCAGATTTTTCCCGGAGCACCGCCGCTGATCGGGTTTCCGTCCAACTCGATAATCGCAAGAATCTCACGGGTAGAGCTGGTGACCCAGATTTCCTCGGCATTTTTCAGTTCGGTGACATCAAAATGTCGCTCCTCGGTCGGGATGCCTAGGCTTTGAGCCAACTCGAGAACCAGGTCCCGGGTAATGCCGGGGAGAATGGTGTCGCCCTTGGGGGGGGTGATGATTTTGCCGCCACTGACGATCAGGATGTTGCTGGCGGCTCCCTCGAGCACCCGCCCGTCACGAACCAGAATGGCCTCTGCCGCTCCTTGGTCAACCGCATCCTGGCGAAGCAGAACATTGGCCAGCAGGGTAATCGCCTTGATGTTGCAGCGATCCCAGCGGATATCGTCAACGGTAATGGCCTTGATCCCTTTCAATGGGATCGGTGCAATCGGGGTACACATCACGAATACGGTGGCTGCGATTCCGGCGGGTATCGCGTGATCTCGCTTGTTCGCCGCGCCGCGTGTGACCTGAAGGTAGATTTGTTGATCGACAGTCCCCGAGATCAACCGATCAAAGATGGCCGTCCACTCGGCATCGGTCAATGGTGATTGCATCCGTATCGCCGCCAGGCTTTGATCCAGGCGACGCAGGTGTTCTTCAAGGCGAAGGGGCTTGCCGCCATAGACGGGGATCACTTCGTAGACGCCGTCACCGAATAGAAAGCCGCGATCTAGGACCGGAATCCTGGCTTCATCGATGGGGAGAAACTGGCCGTTTAGATAAACCGTCAAATCTTGGGTTGCCATCGAATCGAAACTCCTAGTTCTTGATCATCATGGCGATTTCGTCGAATAGGCGCTTGAATATGCCGCCCTTTTCAACAGCCTGCAGCGCAACCAGGTCCTGTCTCGCAATGACCTGATTGTTCTGTGTGACCTTCACTTCGCCAAGCTTGTCCCCGGCATTAACTGGAGCAATGCTCTTGTTGCCGACTTCCATGCTGGCTGTAAGCGAGTCGTACTGACCTTTGGGGAAGGTGACAAAGAAGTCATGTTTGAGGCCGGCCGGTACCAGAGACTCCGAACCTTTCCAGACATGAGCTTCCGTAAGCTTCTCGTTGGCCTTGTAAATGGGGCGGGTTTCAAAATACTTGAAGCCGTAGTTGAGGAGTTCGCCGTTGGAGGACGCTCTTGCCTGATCGCTCTTCGTTCCCATGACGACCGAGATCAGCCGCATGTTGTCACGCACAGCGGAGGCGACGAGGCAGTAGCCCGCGCCCTCGGTGTGCCCAGTTTTTACGCCATCCACGGAGGGATCCTTCCAAAGTAACCGGTTGCGGTTTGGCTGTTTGATCTTGTTGAAGGTGAATTCCTTGATGGAGTGCCATTTATAGAATTCGGGAAATTCGATAATAAGGGCGCGGGCGAGCGTAGCGATGTCTCGAGCGCTGGCATAGTGACCAGGACTGGGCAGTCCCATGCTGTTCACGTAATGTGTGTTGGTCATGCCTAGTCTGCTGGCATTCTGATTCATGATTTCAGCGAATGCACTTTCTTCGCCGGCAATGCGTTCTGCCAAAGCGATGCTGGCGTCATTGCCTGAGGCAATAATCATCCCCTTGAGAAGGTTCTCGATGGCGACAGAGCTTCCCGGTTCCGCGAACATGCGAGACCCTTCCAGCTTGGCGGCTTTCGGGCTGATCGGTGCCATGTCGTCCAGGTGAAGCTTTCCTTGGGAGAGTTCCTGGAAAGTAATGTAGGCCGTCATGATTTTGGTCAGACTGGCAGGTTCCAAACGCTCATCGGCGTTTTGCTCGGCCAGTACCCTTCCGCTTTTTGCATCCAGCAGAATATAGGCCTTGGCTGCAATGGCAGGTGGTGCAGGGATGGTTGTTTCGGATGCGGTGGCATGGGATCCCATGCCGAGGAAACCGATCAGGGTGAGGGTGTAAAGTCTGAAATTCACGATGCTTGTAGCCCCTTTCGGGATTCGGTAAGTTCATCGGATTGTATCACGGGCCGGTAGCTGGGGCCTCGGCTTCTCGCGGCCGGGAGTTCAGGTTTATCGGGTCATGGTGTAATGTATTCTTGCTAAATTTCAAGGTTTTCAGGGAATCCCTTTCTTCATCATGTTTATCACCGATAGATTTGACGTCATCGTGGTGGGTGGCGGCCATGCCGGTACGGAGGCGGCGATGGCTGCCGCCCGCGCTGGCAGCCGCACGTTACTTCTGACGCAAAATATCGAGACGCTCGGGCAGATGAGCTGTAATCCTGCGATTGGCGGAATCGGCAAGGGTCATCTGGTGAAGGAAATCGATGCGCTGGGCGGATGGATGGCAAGGGCTGCGGATCGAGCCGGTATACATTTCCGTATCCTGAACGGGAGCAAGGGGCCGGCGGTGCGCGCCACTCGTGTGCAGGCTGATCGCTCCCTGTATCGCTCTGCGGTGCGTCAGGCGCTCGAGAGCCAGCCCAATCTCGCGCTTTTCCAGCAATCGGTTGCCGACCTTGTTGTCGAACACAATCGTGTCGCGGGGGTGGTGACACAAATTGGCCTGCGTTTTGCCGCGCCTTGCGTGGTGCTGACCGTGGGGACCTTCCTTGCGGGGCGCATCCACATTGGTCTGGATAACTATGAGGGCGGGCGCATGGGGGATCCGCCCGCCAACGAACTGGCCTTGCGGCTTCGTGATATGGCGTTTCGCGTGGGCCGGCTGAAGACGGGGACCCCGCCGAGAATAGACGGTCGCTCCCTGGATTGGTCGGTAATGACGGAGCAGCCGGGTGATACGCCAGTTCCGGTGTTCTCGTTCCTTGGCGATCGCGGGGATCATCCGCAGCAGATTTCGTGTTACATCACGCGGACCAATGAGCAGACGCATGAGATCATACGCTCTGGGCTCGATCGATCGCCGATGTATGCCGGCGTTATCGAAGGCGTTGGGCCGCGTTACTGCCCGTCCATCGAGGACAAGGTGGTCCGGTTTGCGGATAAGGACTCACACCAGGTCTTCGTGGAGCCGGAGGGTCTCAATACCCGCGAAATCTACCCCAACGGACTTTCGACCAGTCTGCCGTTTGACGTGCAGTGCCGGGCCATCCGATCCATCAAGGGGTTCGAGCGGGCGCACATTACCCGGCCCGGGTATGCGATCGAGTATGACTATTTTGATCCGCGTGATCTTCATGCCTCGCTGGAAACCAAGCCCTTGTCGGGTTTGTTCTTTGCTGGGCAGATCAATGGCACCACGGGTTATGAGGAGGCGGCTGCTCAGGGCCTTGTTGCCGGTATCAATGCTGCCCTTCAGTCTCAGGGTCGACCCGCCTGGTCACCCGGCCGGAGCGAAGCCTATATAGGGGTAATGATCGATGATCTGATCACTCGGGGGACCATTGAGCCCTATCGTATGTTTACCAGCCGCGCCGAATATCGCCTTCTGCTGCGCGAGGACAACGCCGATAGCCGCTTGACGCCGGTCGGGCGAGAGTTGGGCTTGGTGGATGATGTCCGCTGGGCGGCTTTCGAGGCCAAGCAGTCCTCCGTGGAGCAGCTAAAGGCAGCGCTGCGTGCTTGCATGGTCCGGCCTAATTCCTCCGAGGCGGAGCTCGTTGAGCCCCGACTTGCGGCACCGATCAATCGAGAGGTCAGCCTTCTCGAGCTTTTGCGGCGTCCCGAACTAAGCGTCGCGGATGTGCTGGCTCTTTGTCCGAATTTGCCGCATTTGCTGGAAGAGCATGTGCTCGAACAGGTGGATATTCAGGTCAAATATCAGGGGTACATTGATCGGCAGCAGGTCGAAATTGATCGCCTGCAACGTTACGACCATTGGCGTCTCCCTGAGCAGATGGATTATTCCAATGTCGGCGGGCTCTCGAATGAGGTCCGCGAAAAGCTTCGATCGCAACGGCCTGAAACCGTGGGGCAAGCATCGCGGATTCCGGGTATGACCCCTGCCGCCGTTTCGCTGCTGCTGGTTCATCTGAAAAAGAAAACCGCGTGATCAGTCAGGTCATGAGGGATCGTCTGGATGCGGGCTTGAGGTCCTTGTCCGTGGACGTGTCTGCCGGACAGGTCGAGTCCCTGATTGCTTTTTTGGCGCTGATCCAAAAGTGGGGGAAGGCCTACAACCTCACGGCCATCCGTGAGATGTCCGAGGCGATTGACCTGCATTTGCTGGATAGTATGACTGTAAGTCCGTTTCTTGATGGCGGACGGGTAATGGATGTGGGTACGGGGGCCGGATTGCCCGGAATTCCCCTGGCTATTGTCCATCCCGATAAGCGGTTTGTCCTTCTGGATAGCAGTGCTAAAAAGGTCCGCTTTGTCCGTCATGCGATCATGGAGTTGGGCTTGGCAAACGTGGAAGCGGTAGCGTCTCGGGTTGAGGATTATCGGCCGTCAGTTGGTTTCGATCTGGTTCTGGCCAGGGCTTTTTCGAGTCTGTCGGAAATCCGGACAATGGTGGCTCATCTCCTCGGTTCTGAGGGCCGCGTACTGGCGCTGAAAGGGCAATATCCCCGGGGTGAGGTCGAGGCACTTCAGGGTGCGGTGGATGTGCGGGTGTATGCGCTGGCTATCCCCGGTCTGGCGGTGGAGCGGCATCTGGTTGAGTTTGGGGTGGGGTAGCGTATGGGCAAAATCATCGCCGTGGCCAATCAGAAGGGCGGTGTGGGAAAGACAACCACCAGCGTCAATCTGTCGGCCTCTCTCGTTACGATGGGTTACCGGGTGTTGCTGGTCGATCTGGATGCCCAGGGCAATGCCACCATGGGTTGCGGGGTGGACAAGCATCATGTGGTGAGCTCGGCCTACGACATCCTGACGGGTAGAGCCTTCATTGGCGACGCCATTGTCAACGTCGATCCCGATGGGCTGGATTTGCTGCCAGGCAATTCGGATCTGACGGCTGTTCAGGTCGAACTGGTCGACCGCATCGGCCGGGAGCGGGTGCTGGCGGAGGTGCTGACATCCTGTCGTGACGAATACCATTTCGTCATTATCGACTGTCCTCCCGCGCTCAATATCCTCACCCTTAACGCGCTGATAGCGGCGGACAGTGTGCTGATTCCGATGCAGTGCGAGTATTACGCCCTGGAGGGGCTCTCTGACCTGGTGGGTACCTTGCAGAATGTGCAGGAGATGCTGAATCCCGATCTTCATATCGAGGGAATTTTGCGGACCATGCATGATACGCGGAGCCGGCTTGGCGCGGATGTGTCGGCCCAGTTGCTGGAGCACTTTGGGCGTGATGTGCTGGAGACTATTGTTCCCAGAAATATTCGGCTGGCAGAGGCGCCCAGCCATGGGCAATCCATCGTCAAATACGACAAGGGCTCCAAGGGGGCAATCGCCTATCTTGCCTTGGCCGAGGAAATCATCCGGCGTAATCAGTGACGCCATATTCAAGAGACGGTTAACTTCATGTCGGTACCAAAAAAGAGAGGTTTGGGGCGAGGTCTGGATGCTCTGCTGGGCGGGGCTAAGCTGGAGAGTGCCACTGACCGTTTGCGCGTGGTGCCCATCGAGCGGCTGGCCCCCGGCGCATTTCAGCCGCGCAAGGAGATCGATTCCGGCAAGCTACAGGAGTTGGCGGATTCCATTAGCGCCCAGGGTGTCGTGCAGCCTGTGGTGGCCCGTGAGGTTTCTGTCGATCTCTTCGAGATCATTGCGGGCGAGAGGCGTTGGCGGGCGGCTCAGCTGGCGGGCTTGAGTGAAGTTCCGGTCATCGTCCGCAAGGTTTCGGATCAGGCGGCACTGGCGATCGCTCTGATCGAAAATATTCAACGTGAAGACCTGAATGCGATGGAGGAGGCGGAGGCGCTCAAGCGCCTGCTTGATGAATACCGCATGACGCATCAACAGTTGGCAGATGCGGTGGGGAAATCGCGGGCGACGGTTACCAATCTCCTGCGGCTCAATGAGCTTCACCCGGAGGTCAAGACGCTGTTGGCGCAAGGGCGTATGGAAATGGGGCACGCCCGGGCACTTTTGGGGTTGGCCATGGAGACCCAGGTCGCGACTGCATTGCGGGTCATTGATCGCGACATGACGGTCAGGGCGACCGAAGCGCTGGTGCAGTCATTGCGGCAGGGGAGGGTGGTGCAGAGGCCTTCGTCAGTTATTTCAAAAGATCCGGACATTCGACGCCTTGAGGGTGATATCTCCGAGCGCCTCGGCGCGGCGGTCATCATTCGGCATGGCAGCAAGGGCGCCGGCCAGGTCATCATCAAGTACAGCACCTTGGATGAGCTAGATGGGGTGCTGAGCCGTTTCCAAAAGGACTTTGATCGTTGATCTGCATCGAAGTCACTGATATGATGCCGTTCAATTTGCTGTAGGAAACCGAATGGCCGCGAAGCGGTTTTTTCCTGTGGTTCGATGGGTGCTGATGGCTCAGTCGTTCGGTGTGCTTTTCCTCGCTGTTCTGGTCTGGGTGTTATCCGGACAAGAGAGTGCGAAATGGTCTTTGCTGGGTGGGTTGATTGCCATTCTGCCAAACGTATATTTTTCCTATAGGTTCGGGGTTCGTGATGACAGTCGCACGGCAAGGCAAGTAGCTAAGGCCCTGTATGGGGGCGAGGCCGCCAAGTTGCTGATGACGGGCGGTCTGTTTGCTCTGGTGTTGCAGTTGCCGGGGCTCAGTTTTCTGCCGCTGTTGGGCGGTTTTATTTTTGCATTGACGGTCTTCTGGTTCGCGCTCCTGATGCGCGGTTCACATTTGTAACGGATATCTGAGCATGGCAAGTGAAGCGCACGGAGGTGGTGGAGCCACCGGCTACATTGTTCACCATCTGACCCCGCTTTCGGTCGGTGAGGGATTTTGGACGTTGCACCTGGATACCCTGTTCATATCGGCGGTGCTGGGCGGAGTGTTTCTTCTCATATTTAAGCGGGTAGCTGACAGCGCCACAACGGGCGTGCCCGGTCTTGTCCAGAATTTTGCCGAGATGCTGGTCGAATTTGTGGATACCCAGGTTAAGGATGCATTTCATGGCAAGAGCGCATTAATCGCTCCGTTGTCCCTGAGTATTTTTGTTTGGATCTGGCTCATGAATTTCATGGACCTGATTCCGGTGGATTTGTTGCCCATGATTGGTTCGGCTCTAGGATTGGAATACCTGAGGGTTGTGCCCAGTACGGATTTGAATGCTACGTTTGGCATGTCGATTTCCGTTTTTCTGTTGATCATCTTTTACAGCATAAAAATCAAGGGAGGCATCGGTTTTGCCAAGGAAATGCTGCTGAGCCCCTTTGGTAAATGGATGATCCCGTTCAATCTTTTGCTCAAGGTGGTTGAGGAGGTTGCACGGCCGGTCTCTCTGGCACTGCGACTCTTTGGCAACATGTATGCGGGCGAGCTGATCTTTATTCTGATCGCTTTGCTGCCATGGTTTATCCAGCCAATATTGGGATTCCCCTGGGCGGTGTTCCATATTCTGATCATTACTCTGCAGGCTTTTATTTTCATGGTGTTGACCATTGTCTATCTGAGTCTGGCGCACGAAGACCACTAACTGACTTCTTTTTTTCAATCACTGCTTGTCCTCTGGAGGAACAATGGAAATCGCATCAATTGCCAACGTACAGGGCCTGACTGCCATCGCGGTGGGTATCATTCTCGGTGCCGGCGCTCTCGGAACCGCTATTGGGTTCGGTATTCTCGGTGGTAAGTTTCTGGAAGGCGCTGCACGCCAGCCCGAATTGGTACCGCTGTTGCAGGTAAAGATGTTCATCGTGGCGGGCCTGCTCGACGCCGTCACCATGATCGGTGTCGGTTTGGCGCTGTTCTTCACTTTTGCGAACCCCTTCCTGTCTGCCCTCAAGGGTTAATCGGGCTGGCGAAACCGGATTCCCTAACGGCGAACTGATGATAAAGAGGAAAGCGCTGTGAGTATCAATGCAACATTGATCGGCCAGATGATCACGTTTGCGCTTCTGGTGTGGTTCACCATGAAGTATGTGTGGCCGCCCATCATGCAGGCCCTTGAGGAGCGCAAGAAGAAAATCTCCGAGGGTCTGGCGGCGGCCGAGAAAGGCCAGCACGCCATGGAGTTGGCCGAAAAGCGGGCAACGAGCGTATTGCGTGAAGCCAAGGACCAGGCGGCAGATATCGTCAGTTTGGCTCAAAAGCGGGCCGGCGAGTTGGTGGAGGAATCCAAGCAGTCGGCCAGGGAAGAAGGTGAGCGAATTGTCACGGCGGCAAAGTCTGAAATCGATCGTGAAATTCAAAAGGCCAAGGAAGGTCTGCGTCAACAGGTGGCAACCTTGGCGGTGGGTGCGGCGGAACAAATCCTCAAGCAAGAAGTGGATCGCAACAAGCACAAGGAAATCATCGATAACCTCGATAAGGCGCTGGGCGATAAGTAATGACTGAATTGACCACATTGGCACGGCCGTATGCGGAAGCCGCCTTCAAGCGAGCCAAGGAGACGGGATCGACGGATAAGTGGATAAGCCAGCTGTCGTTCTTGTCCGCGGTGATGTCCGATGAGCGGATGCAAAAGGCGGTTTCCAATCCCAAGGTACGTCGCGATGTCCTAGCGCAGTCTTTTCTGGGGCTCTGCGAAGGGCAGCTCGACGCCGAGGGTCAAAACTTCGTGCGACTTCTCATTCAGAATCAGCGACTGAATCTGGTGGGCGTCATCGAAAATCTGTTCGGTGAGTATCGAGCAGAAGATGAAGGCTATGTGGATGTAGATGTGGCGTCGGCATTCGATCTCTCCGCAGAGGAGAAAGGTAAGCTTTCTAAAACATTGGATGCCACGCTGGGCAGAAAGTCCAGATTGAACGTGAGTGTCGACAAAGGCCTTATCGGCGGAGTTTATATTCGGGCCGGAGACAGGGTCATTGACGCCTCTGTTCGTGGGCAGATCGAGCGATTGGCGAAAAGCCTCTGGAATTAATGCGAGAAAAGAATTATGCAGCTGAATCCATCTGAAATCAGTGACCTGATCAAATCAAAGATCCAAAACTTCGATCTGGGAGTGGAGTCGCGTAGCGAAGGTACGATTGTCAGCTTGACTGACGGCATCGTCCGGGTGCATGGCCTCTCCGATGTTATGCAGGGCGAAATGGTTGAGTTCCCGGGCAACACCTATGGCATGGCGCTTAATCTCGAAAGGGATTCAGTCGGTGCCGTTGTTTTGGGTGCCTATGAGCATCTTGCCGAGGGTGATGCTGTTCGCTGTACTGGCCGGATTCTTGAGGTGCCGGTAGGTGAAGGGCTGCTGGGTCGAGTGGTCGACGCTCTGGGCCGTCCAATTGACGGGAAGGGTCCAATAGCCGAAGCGGAGCGATCGCCTATCGAGAAGATCGCCCCGGGCGTTATTGCTCGTCAGTCCGTGAACCAACCGCTGCAAACGGGTTTGAAGTCGATTGACTCCATGATTCCCGTCGGCCGCGGACAGCGCGAGCTGATCATTGGCGACCGTCAGACCGGTAAGACCGCGATTGCTATCGATACGATAATCAATCAGAAAGGCACCGGGGTTAAATGTATCTATGTCGCCATTGGCCAGAAGCAGTCTTCGATTGCGAATGTGGTGCGCAAGCTGGAAGAGCATGGCGCCATGGCACATACCATCGTGGTTGCTGCCTCGGCCTCCGAGTCGGCGGCGCTGCAGTTCATCGCTCCCTACGCGGGTTGTTCGATGGGCGAGTATTTCCGTGATCGCGGGGAAGATGCGCTGATTATCTACGACGATCTGACCAAGCAGGCATGGGCCTATCGTCAGATTTCCTTGCTGCTTCGTCGACCGCCGGGTCGTGAAGCGTATCCGGGTGACGTTTTCTATCTCCACTCCCGCCTGCTTGAGCGCGCATCCCGGATCAATGCCGAGGAAGTAGAGAAGCTGACCGGCGGTAAGGTAAAGGGCAAGACCGGTTCGCTGACGGCGTTGCCAATCATTGAAACCCAAGCCGGCGACGTATCTGCCTTCGTTCCGACCAATGTGATTTCCATTACGGACGGCCAGATCTATCTGGAAACCAGCCTGTTCAATGCGGGCGTTCGTCCCGCTGTCAATGCCGGTTTGTCGGTTTCGCGCGTCGGTGGCGCCGCTCAGACCAAAATCATCAAAAAGCTGGGTGGCGGTATCCGTCTCGACTTGGCGCAGTACAGGGAACTGGCTGCATTTGCGCAGTTTGCCTCTGATCTAGACGAGGCGACCCGCAAGCAGATCGAGCGCGGTCAGCGAGTCACCGAAATCATGAAGCAGGGTCAGTATTCGCCGTTGAGCGTTGCTCAGATGGCGGTCTCCCTGTTCGCGGCTAATGAAGGCTTCCTGGACGATATCGAAGTCAACAAGGTGCGTGATTTCGAAGATGGCTTGCAGGGCTATATGAAGGCCGAACACGGTAAGTTGCTGGACAAGATCAATGAAACAGGTGATTACAGCGATGAGATCCAGAAATCCTTGTTGGAAGCAGTGACCAAGTACAAAGCTACGCATACCTGGTAAGGCACTATCATGGCTGTCGGAAAAGAAATACGCCTGAAAATCTCGAGTATCAAAAATACTCAGAAGATCACCAGGGCGATGGAAATGGTCGCCGCCAGCAAGATGCGGAAAACGCAGGACAGGATGCAGGCCACCCGTCCTTATTCGCGCAAGATTGCCCAGATCATCAAACATCTGGCCACGGCTAATCCGGAATACAGACATCCCTACACGATTGCTCGATCGGCCAAAAGGATCGGGATGATAGTGGTGTCGTCTGACCGTGGGCTTTGCGGAGGTCTTAACTCAAATCTGTTCCGTCAGGCTATTCGCCGGATGCGTGAATGGAACGACAGTGGTGTACCGATTGAGTTGAGTGTCATCGGTCAGAAAGGAGCCAGCTTCTTCGGGTCCATCGGGGCAGATGTGGTCGCACAGGCTACCCGCTTGGGTGACAAGCCACATCTTGAAGATATTATCGGTGTCATCAAGGTCATGCTGGACGACTACGCTGAAGGCAAGATCGATGAGGTCCACCTGCTTTACAACGAGTTTGTAAACACGATGACCCAGAAGCCGAAGCTCATCAAATTGCTGCCCGTCAGTCCGGAAGAAATTGTCGAAGAGTCGAAAGGACAATGGGATTACATTTACGAGCCGGATGCCAAGGAAGTGCTGGACCAGTTGCTTGTTCGGTATGTGGAATCGCTCGTATTCCAGGGGCTTGTAGAGAACAGTGCCTGTGAGCAAGCCGCACGAATGGTTGCCATGAAGAGCGCATCGGACAATGCCGGCAAGCTGATCAAGGAATTGCAGCAGATTTACAACAAGGCGCGCCAGGCGGCCATCACGCAGGAAATTGCGGAAATTGTCGGTGGCGCGGCCGCAGTTTGATGCGGTCTTTGAAGAAACACGCAGAAAGATTCTAAAGAGGACAACAATGAGTTCGGGCAAAATCGTTCAGATTATTGGTGCCGTTGTAGACGTGGAATTCCCCCGGGAATCACTGCCGAAAGTCTATGATGCTCTTCGCGTTGAAGGTGAAGGTCTCGTGCTTGAGGTTCAGCAACAGTTGGGCGATGGCATCGTCAGAACCATTGCGATGGGAACTACGGATGGACTCAAGCGCGGTCTGGCCGTCAGCAATACCGGGGCAGCGATCTCCGTACCCGTGGGGAAGAAGACCCTCGGCCGCATCATGAATGTCCTGGGTGAGCCTATTGATGAAAAGGGACCCATCGGAGAAGAAGCGAGGTGGGGCATTCACCGCAAGGCTCCTTCATACGAGGATCAGGCAGCCGCCAATGAGTTGCTCGAAACCGGAATCAAGGTGATCGATCTGGTCTGCCCGTTTGCAAAGGGCGGTAAGGTCGGTCTGTTTGGTGGTGCGGGTGTTGGCAAGACCGTGAACATGATGGAGTTGATCCGCAACATCGCAATTGAGCACAGTGGTTACTCCGTATTTGCCGGTGTCGGCGAGCGTACCCGTGAAGGCAACGACTTCTACCATGAGATGAGTGAGGGCGGCGTACTGGACAAGGTCTCACTGGTCTACGGCCAGATGAACGAGCCACCTGGAAACCGTCTGCGCGTGGCACTGACCGGCTTGACCATGGCCGAATTCTTCCGTGATGAAGGGCGCGACGTTCTGCTCTTTATCGACAATATTTATCGATATACCCTCGCTGGGACCGAAGTATCCGCGTTGTTGGGTCGTATGCCATCGGCGGTAGGCTACCAGCCAAACCTGGCTGAAGAAATGGGTGTCCTGCAGGAACGCATCACGTCCACCAAGGTCGGCTCGATTACCTCCATTCAGGCCGTTTACGTTCCGGCTGACGACTTGACCGATCCATCGCCCGCCACGACCTTTGCGCATTTGGATGCTACTGTGGTCTTGTCCCGCCAGATCGCAGAGCTGGGTATTTACCCCGCCGTTGATCCGCTGGACTCCACCAGTCGTCAGCTGGATCCGCTGGTCGTCGGTCAGGAGCATTACCAGGTGGCTCGTTCGGTACAGAGTACCCTGCAACGTTACAAGGAGCTTCGCGACATCATCGCCATCCTAGGCATGGATGAGCTGTCTGAAGAAGACAAACTCACCGTATCCCGTGCAAGAAAGATTCAGCGATTCCTCTCGCAGCCCTTCTTCGTCGCCGAAGTCTTTACTGGTGCGCCGGGCAAGTATGTTTCGCTCAAGGACACGATTGCCGGATTCAAGGGAATCGTCAATGGCGAATTCGACGAGATCCCGGAGCAGGCGTTCTATATGGTCGGCAGCGTCGACGAGGCGCTGGAAAAGGCCAAGAAACTTGCCGCCTAAGCCAATCAATTCTGGGAGATCGTAGTCATGGCGATGACGATTCACGTGGATATCGTGAGTGCGGAGTCGGAGATATTCTCCGGTTCTGCCGAGATGGTGGTCGCGCCAGCTGAAATGGGCGAGGTGGGTATTGCCGCGCGGCATGCGCCCTTTCTGACACGTCTGAAACCGGGCGAAGTCCGGGTTAAGGTCAGTGGAAGCGAGATGCAGCCGTTCTACATCTCAGGCGGCATGTTGGAGGTGCAGCCTCATCTGGTCACGATACTTGCGGACACTGCCGTCAGGGCCAAGGATATTGACGAAGCGGCCGCGCTGGACGCGAAGCGCAAGGCAGAAGAGATGCTGGCGGACAAAACGGGAAAGGTAGATTATGCCTTTGCCCAGGCGCAGTTGGCGGAAGCCGTGATGCAGTTGCGAACACTGGAAAAATACCGTTCTGGCCGCGCCTGATTGCGGTTGGAAACATGAAACCCGGCATGACGTGGGTTCGCTTAAGGGCGACTCGGTCATGCCGGGTTTTTTTCGTTAAGGGATTTGTTGTCCCTCTGAATTGAACTGGATAGGGAAAACAGGGGGGAAACATGCACCTCGAAGTCATCATTCTCGCGGCGGGCCAGGGTACCCGGATGCGTTCAGCGACACCCAAGGTTTTGCACAAGGTAGGGCAATGGCCCCTGCTTGAACATGTCCACCGGCTGGCCATGTCCCTATCGCCCAAAAAGGTCTCGATCATTTACGGTCATGGTGGCGAGGATGTTCTGGCGCAACTGTCGCACCTGGACACTTTGTGGATTGAACAGAAGGAGCGCCTGGGAACTGGACATGCCGTGATGCAATTGTCCGACGATATCGGCGATGACGCGAACGTGCTCATACTCTATGGCGATGTGCCACTGCTGAGAAAGAATACCGTCGAGAAGCTTCTGGCTCTTGTCGGGGAGAAGAGTATCGGTCTTTTGACCGTGGAGCTTGATGACCCCCATGGGTACGGCAGGATAGTTCGCGACGCGTCTGGCTCGGTGATGAAGATTGTTGAGCAGAAGGATGCCAATTCGGAAGAAAAGGCGATTACGGAAGGCAATACTGGAATTCTCGCGGTGAATGGCGGCAGGCTCAAGGGCTGGCTGAAGCGTCTCGATAACAAGAATGCGCAGGGCGAATACTATCTGACCGACATCATTGGTCTGGCAGTAAAGGACGGCTTGGTCGTCAAGACTGTCCGGGCGGCCAATGTTGATGAAGTGCTTGGGGTCAATGATCGTCAGCAACTGGCTCATCTTGAGCGCGTATATCAGAACGATTGGGCCAGGCGGCTGATGGCGGCCGGCGTCACGCTCAGAGATCCGGCTCGTTTTGACCTTAGGGGGGAGATTGTTCATATCGGCCGGGATGTTGAAATTGACGTGAACGTCATTCTGGAGGGTCAGATCCGTATCGGCGATCGAGTCAGAATAGGACCAAACACGGTGATTCGCGACAGTGAAATTGGTGACGACGTCGAAATCCAGGCCATGTGTGTCATCGAAAAGGCCCAGGTCGGGCGAGGTTCCCGCATCGGACCGTTTGCCCGATTGAGACCAGAAACCCGACTCGCCGAACAGGTGCATGTGGGTAACTTCGTCGAAATCAAGAAATCCACGGTGTCCAGCCGCTCTAAAATCAATCACCTCAGTTATGTGGGGGATGCGATCGTGGGCAGTGATGTGAATATTGGTGCCGGCACTATTACTTGTAATTACGACGGGGCAAACAAGTTCCAGACCGTGATCGAGGACGGTGCTTTTATCGGTTCCGATACCCAGCTCGTGGCCCCTGTCACCGTCGGAAAAAATGCCACCATCGGCGCCGGGTCCACCATAACCAAGGATGCTCCCGAAAGTGCGCTGACCTTGAGTCGGGTCAAGCAATTAACCCGTGAAGGCTGGAAGCGGCCCGCAAAAATCAAGGGGGATTGAATCATGTGCGGAATTGTTGGCGCGGTGTCTCACCGCGTAGTCACGCCCATTCTGCTGGAGGGCCTGAGACGGCTTGAATATCGGGGATACGATTCTGCCGGTGTGGCCGTCCTTGATGCATCGAATCAGCTGATACGAGTTCGCCGCAAAGGCAAGATTCGTGAGCTGGAGGCGGCGCTCAATGAGACACCGGCCAATGGGCTCATTGGTATTGCGCATACTCGCTGGGCCACTCATGGCGTCCCGTCCGAGCGCAATGCCCACCCGCATCTCTGTCGCGAGTCCATAGCCGTCGTCCATAATGGCATCATCGAAAATCACGAAGCGCTGCGAACACAGCTTGAAGCCAAAGGCTATGTTTTTGAGTCCGAGACGGACACGGAAACCATCGTTCACCAGATTCACGACTACATGGCTTCAGGGCAGCCGTTACTCGATGCCGTGCGACAAACCTGTGAACTTCTGGAGGGTGCCTACGCGATTGGGGTCATCTCGACGAGCGATCCCCGGACGCTGATTACCGCCCGTCAGGGCAGCCCCTTGGTCATTGGCCTGGGTGAAGGCGAGAGCCTGATTGCCTCGGACATTTTCGCCTTGGTGGGCGAAACCCAGCGCTTCGTCTTTCTAGAAGATGGGGATATTGCCGAATTGGGTGTCGATTCGGTAAAGATCTTCGACGGGTATGGCCAACTGGTCGATCGTCCCGTGCATATCACGGGTCTCGCGGCCGATGCGGTGGAGCGTGGTGAGTATCGCCACTACATGCAAAAGGAAATCCACGAGCAGCCGACCGCCATTGCCAAAACGCTGGAGGGTCGTGTTGCCTCCGGGCAGGTGCTGGATGCGGCTTTCGGTCCGCTCGCGGCCAAGGCGTTCGATGACATTCGGGCCGTGCAGATCGTTGCCTGCGGCACCAGTTTCCACGCGGGGATGGTCGCCCGCTACTGGATGGAAGACATTGCGGGTCTCCCCTGTAATGTCGAGGTAGCCAGCGAGTTTCGCTATCGTCGTCACGTGGTGGCTCCCGGAACCTTGTTCGTCACCATTTCGCAGTCGGGTGAAACCGCCGACACGCTGGCGGCACTGAAGGAGGCCAAAAAGCTGGGCTATGCCCACACGCTAGCTATCTGCAATGTCCCGGAAAGCTCGATTGTGCGTGGATCCGAGTCCAGCCTGATGACGCGGGCTGGGCCCGAGGTGGGGGTCGCCTCCACCAAGGCCTTCACCACACAGCTGGTCGCCCTGTTGATTCTGGTTTTGGCGCTCGGGCGTCGCCACGGATTGGCCCGTGAGCGGGAGGCCCAGATCGTGGGCGAACTCGAATCCTTGCCGCAGCAGGTCGAACACGCTCTCAAGCTGGAATCAGACATTCAACGCTGGGCGGAACTCTTCGGTGACAAGCATCATGCGCTGTATCTGGGGCGCGGTCCGCAGTATCCCGTGGCCATGGAGGGTGCGCTCAAGCTGAAGGAAATCTCCTATATCCATGCGGAAGCTTATCCCTCGGGTGAGTTGAAGCATGGGCCGCTGGCCTTGATCGATGATCAGATGCCGGTGGTGGCGGTAGCTCCGAATGATGAATTGCTGGAGAAGCTCAAATCCAATCTTCAGGAGGTTCATGCTCGGGGTGGCCAGCTATATGTGTTCGCCGATGCCAGAGTGGCGATGGACTCCGTTCCAGGTGTCAACTTGTTGCGCGTGGCGGAGACGGATGAGGTGGTGGCTCCGATCGTGTTTACCATCCCGCTTCAGTTGCTCGCCTACCATGTGGCCTTGATCAAGGGGACGGATGTGGACCAGCCGCGCAATCTCGCCAAGTCCGTGACGGTGGAATAGCCAAGTGCTTGGCCCGGCGATTGCTTTGAAAAGAGCGCGAATACAAACGGACTGAGGAGAGCAGACGATGCAGTTGGGAATGATTGGTTTGGGTCGGATGGGCGGAAACATGGTACGCCGTCTGATGCGCGCGGGTCACGAGTGTGTGGTTTTTGATCTTAACGCAGAGTTGGTGAGCGCGCTGGCAACCGAAGGGGCGGTGGCCGCTGAGTCGCTGGAGGCCTTCGTCAAGGCGCTGAAGCCGCCGCGGGCGGTCTGGGTGATGGTGCCGGCTGCCGTGGTGGACGAAATGCTGGCCCGCGTGCGTGCTCATCTGGAATCCGGAGACATCGTCATCGATGGCGGCAACTCCTATTACATCGATGACATCCGTCGTGCCAAGGATCTGGCAGGGGATGGGTTGTATTACCTGGATGTGGGCACCAGCGGCGGCGTGCATGGACTCGACCGTGGCTATTGCCTGATGATTGGCGGCCCGACCAAACCGGTTCGTCATCTGGATCCCGTCTTCAAGACTTTGGCGCCCGGTGTGGGCGATGTTGAGCCATCCCCGGGTCGGGAAGAGATCAATGGGACCGCTGAGCTGGGTTATCTTCACTGCGGGCCTTCGGGAGCCGGGCACTTCGTCAAAATGGTGCATAACGGCATTGAATATGGGCTGATGGCCGCCTATGCCGAGGGCTTCAATATTCTCAAGCATGCCAATATCGGCGATCAGGCCCGCGAGGCGGATGCGGAAACGACCCCGCTTCGACATCCCGAGCATTTCCAGTACGACCTCAATCTGGCCGATATTGCCGAGTTGTGGCGGCGCGGCAGTGTGGTGACTTCATGGCTGCTGGACCTGACCGCCAAGGCGTTGGCGGCGAGTCCTCGACTGGATGAATTTTCCGGCCGCGTTTCCGATTCCGGTGAAGGGCGCTGGACGGTCAATGCGGCGATCGATCAGGGAACCCCGGCGCCGGTCCTCAGTGCGGCCGTTTTTCAGCGATTTGCATCCCGCGACGAGGATGAATTCGCCTGCAAGGTCGTTTCTGCCATGCGCTACCACTTTGGTGGTCACCAGGAGAAAAAATGAACACCCCAGCCAGCCTGATACCGGAGATGCCGGGGCGTCCAGGTGATTCCTGCGTGATGGTGATCTTCGGCGCGACCGGCGATCTGACCCAGCGCAAGCTGTTGCCCGCCCTTTACAACCTGGCGCGAGCCAAACTGCTTTCCAGCCGTTTTGCCATTATCGGGACCTCGGTGGAGTCGTTGGGGTCAGATGCCTTTCGCGAGCGCATGGTCGAAGCTATTCGAGCCTATGCCACGGACGAGCTCGATGCCGGGGTGCTCGCTTGGTTCGAGCAGCGTATTCATTATGTTCCGGGGGATGTGCGTGACCCCGAGTTTTACAGCAAGCTCAAGGACCTGTGCGCCCAGGTCCGCAGCGATCACGATATCGAGGATAACCACTTCTACTATCTCGCCACCTCGCCGACCTTTTTTGGCGAGATTGTCCGCCAATTGGGGCAGGCGGGCCTGGCGACCGAGGAGGCTGGAAGCTGGCGCCGGGTCATCATCGAGAAGCCTTTTGGCCATGATCTTGAATCAGCGCGCGAACTGAACACCGATATCAAGAACGTGCTGCGTGAACGGCAGATTTATCGTATCGATCATTATCTGGGCAAGGAGACCGTCCAGAATATCCTGGTCATGCGCTTTGCCAACAGCATCTTTGAGCCGATCTGGAATCGCCGCTATATCGATCACGTTCAGATCACTGCCGCCGAAACAGTGGGCGTGGAACGGCGCGGCGCCTATTATGAAACGGCGGGGGCGCTCCGGGATATGGTGCCCAATCACCTGTTCCAGCTGTTGTCACTTACCACGATGGAACCCCCGGTATCGTTCGAGGCGGACGCCGTGCGTGACGAGCAGACCAAGGTCCTGCGCGCCGTGCAGATTCCGACCCCCGAGGATGTCCTCAGCAAAATGGCCAGGGGCCAGTATGGCGAGGGTGCCTTGGCCGGTGAGTCCGTGCCCGGCTACCGGCAAGAACCGAATGTAGCAGATGATTCACGGACCGAGAGCTTCATTGCCATGAAGCTGATGATCGATAACTGGCGATGGGCCGACGTGCCTTTCTACCTGCGTACCGGCAAGCGAATGGCGGCCCGATCCACGGAAATCGTGATCCAGTTCCGCCGTGCGCCACTGGTGTTGTTTCGCAATACCGCGATTGATCAACTTCGGACCAATCGGCTGGTGATCCATCTGCAGCCGAATGAAGGCATTTCCCTGCAATTCGGCGCCAAGGTGCCCGGGCCCGTGATGAAGCTGGGATCCGTCAAAATGGACTTCGACTATGTGGACTATTTTGGCTCCACGCCGGACACGGGCTATGAGCGGCTGCTGCTCGACTGCATGATGGGGGACGCCACGCTGTTCATGCGTGCCGACATGGTGGAAGCAGGCTGGAGCTTGATCCAGCCGGTGCTGGATGTCTGGAAAGCGCTGCCGCCCCGCACTTTCCCCAATTATGAGGCCGGTTCCTGGGGGCCAAGGGAGGCGGATGAACTGCTGGAGCGGGACGGCCGTCACTGGATCAATTTTTCTTGATCCATTTCGTATGCATCAGGATTTGTGGCCGACTTACCTCGCATGCGACGAGATGCGGATATGACGGTGACGCTTCAGCCCTTCTGGCGACACAAGAAGCTGGATGAGCTCACGGAGGCCGAGTGGGAGTCGCTTTGCGACGGTTGCGGCCGTTGCTGCCTCAACAAGCTTGAGGAAGAGGACACCGGCGAAATCTTTTTTACTCGTGCCGCCTGCCATTTGCTGGATATCGAGCGGTGCCGTTGTACTCGTTACAATCAGCGACAGGCCGAGGTGCCCACCTGTCTCAATCTTCGGCAGGGTTTCGATCATTTTCACTGGCTGCCCAGGACCTGTGCCTACCGTCTGATGCATGAACGCAAGCCCCTGCCTTATTGGCATCCACTCATCTCGGGTCGGGCCGAATCGGTCCATGAGGCTGGCATATCCGTTCGAAAATTAGCCATTAGCGAAAAGGAAGTGGGCGATCTGGAAGAGCACATCATTGAGGACTTCGAGTAATAGTACTTCAGGCCGGTTCGCCTGATTTTTGTTATGCTCCAGCGAACCCCATTCCGTATTTCCCGACAAACGGATTCCCAGGCAATCCGGATACATCCCATGAGTCACGATGAGCTAGACCTCTTCAAGAAGGAAATGGCCGATGTCCAGCCGTTGTCTCGTCGGCAAGATCGTGTTCTGTCCCGGCCCGACCTGACGCCAAGTCCGGGACTGCTTTATCGGCGAGAATCCGCGCAGCGGGCGCAGAAAATGGACGAAAGCCACTTGCCCACCACGTTTGTCGAGCCTGTGCGTCCCGAAGCCATCATCAGTTATCGGCGTGACGGCATCCAGCATGGGGTATTTCGCCGCTTGCAGAGAGGGGCCTACGAAATCGAGGCGACGCTGGATCTGCATGGGCTGACGGTGGAGCAGGCTCGTCATGAGGTGTATTCCTTCATCCATGAATGTCTGCGTTACGACGTTCGTTCGGCGTTGATCACCCATGGCAAGGGTCAGCGCAACAAGGACCAGATTCCCTTGCTCAAAAGCTTTCTCGCCCGCTGGTTACCTCTTTTCCCCGAAGTGATGGCCTTTCATAGTGCCCAGAAATGGCACGGCGGAGCCGGGGCCGTTTACGTGCTGCTCCGGAAAAGCGAGAAGGCCAAGGCCGAAACTCGCGAACGACTTGGATTGTCTGCCGGGAAGCCTGAGCCTTGAGTCACAGCGGCATGTCCCAACATGACGCGGCCATTCAGGCCGCCCAGCAATTTCTGTTTACTTCTGACAGGCCTGAGCTGGACCCACTGGGTCGCGGGCTGATCAATGACACCTATCGCGTGACCACAGGGACCTCCAGCTGGGTTCTACAACGTATCAATCGCCAGGTTTTTCCTGATCCCGTCGCCGTCATGACGAACCTGAGGCGGGTCACCGATCATGCCAGCCGGATACTCAGAGGCTGTCCCGAATCACCCTGGCGCCTGCCCGAGGTGATTTCTACTCGCGCCGGAGATGATGTCTATCAGGATGCCCATGGCGAATACTGGCGCGCAATTACCTATATCGATCAGACTCACGGTCTCTCCGCCATCACCCAGCCCGAGCAGGCCGACCAGGTGGGACGGGCCTTGGGCTGGTTTCATGGCCTGGTCGGCGAACTGCCGGCGGATTCTCTGCATGACACCCTCCCCGGATTCCATGTCACGCCGGGCTATCTGATCGAGTTTGATGCGGTGGTCGCGAAAGGGGTTGCCGGGCCCGATGCGGCAGGACTTGGCGAAGCCCTGGAGTTTGTCGAATCACGCCGGGCCTCCGCTGATGTGCTGGAGATCGCCAGAGCTCAGGGTCAGCTCAAGCCGCATGTGATCCATGGCGATCCCAAACTGGACAATGTGCTGTTCGATATCGCCAGTGGGCAGGCTGTCAGCCTGATAGACCTGGATACGGTCAAACCCGGATTGCTGCATTACGATCTGGGCGACTGTTTCCGGTCCTGCTGCAACAAGGTGAGCGAATCTGCAAAGGCGGGAGGGGCCGCCTTTGATGTCGGCGTCTTCCGGGCCGTGCTGCAGGGATATTTGCGGGAAGCCAGCTCTATCCTGACTCGGGAAGATCTCGACTATCTCTATGACGCAATCAGGCTTTTGCCCTTCGAGCTGGGTCTCCGCTTTCTCACCGACCATCTGGCCGGGAACGTCTACTTCAAGGTGCAAGCCCCGGGCCAGAACCTTGAGCGTGCGCTCGGGCAGTTCCGGCTGTCGGCGAGTGTCGAAACGCTTGAGGGCGAGATCAGGCGGGTCCTGGTGGCCCTGGCCTGATGCGCAAGGTGGCGCGAAACACCTAGCATGCGGGGGCTTCGGCCCCCTTTCTCCGTTATACTGTCCCACTTTTTCCCCGCCCCCAATAGAGCCTGAGTGATCAAGAATCTTGTCAAAACCCGCCTGCCTACCGGCTTTGGCGATTTTTCCCTGTACCTGTACGTCGAGCACGGCAAGGAGCACCTCGCGCTGGTCAAGGGCGAGGTGCAAGTTAAATCCGGAGTCCCGGTTCGTGTGCATTCGGAATGCCTGACGGGAGATGTGTTCGGTTCCAGGCGCTGCGACTGTGGTGATCAGCTCAAGCACACGCTGCAGTATCTCGGTCGCGTCGAGGCGGGCGTCCTGATCTATCTTCGTCAGGAGGGTCGCGGTATCGGGCTCCGGAAGAAGATGGAAGCCTACAATCTTCAGGATCAGGGGATGGATACGGTTGAGGCGAACATCCACCTAGGGCATCAGGCGGATGAGCGCGATTACGGAATAGCCGCCCGGATACTCGATGACCTCGGCGTCCAGTCCATTCGGCTCATTACCAATAATCCGCACAAGGTAGAGGAATTGCAAAGGCACGGCATGACCGTCGAGGCGCGCATCCCGATCGAGGTTGGCCATCATCGGGACAATATCGACTACCTGCGCTCCAAGGCTGAACGCATGTCGCACTTGCTGAGTTTCCGGGAGCGGACGCCGGAGCATCATGAACTGGCCTTCATCGAACCGCTCATTGATCAATTGAATCTGGCCCAAGCCGATGAGGGTCAGGGCTATCCCTTCGTCACGCTGACCTACGCGCAGAGCATGGACGGCAGTATTGCCGCCGACGGGGGCGCGCCCTTGTTGCTCAGTTCCCAGCAAGCCATGACATTGACCCACTACCTGCGCGCTCATCATGATGGCTTGCTGGTCGGGGTCAATACCATTCTGGCGGACGATCCGCAGCTCACAGTGCGCCACTGTGCGGGCGAAAGCCCACAAACCGTGATACTCGACAGTCATTTGCGGACTCCATCCGACAGTCGGGTACTGGCGCAATCAGGCAAGCCTCCGATCATTCTCACGACCCGTCAGTCCGATCCCGAACAGCGAAGCCGCCTGGCCGCCCGGGGTGCCGTGGTTCTGGAAGTCTTCGGCGATGACAGCGGCTGTGTCGACATCCGGCAAGCCCTGATCGCCCTCTCGGCCCGGGGCATCCGGACGCTCATGGTCGAGGGCGGCGGAAAAACCATTTCAACCTTTTTGAAACATCATCTTGTGAATTACTGCGTCATTACCATCACCCCCAAAATCATCGGTGGTCTCAGGGCCATCGAGGGTCTGAGCGCTTCCGGCGAGGCGCCGCTCACCCTGACCGATTGCCGTTACCAGACACTGGGTTCGGACATCATTGCCTACGGTCCGGTCTGCTTTCCCCAATCATGAGCGCTCAAGCCATCTTTCACGTTGCACCTCACACCGTGCAGGTGCGTGAGGTCCACGCCGGCAAGCCGGGACCAGGGGAACTGCTGGTGCGCGCCGTGTGTTCAGCCATCAGTCCCGGCACGGAGTCCCTGATCTTTCGGGGCGGGGTTCCGGAAGACTGGAAAAAGGATGAGGGGCTGGAAACCCTGGAGGGCGATTTTCGCTATCCCTTCAAATACGGCTACGCCCTGGTGGGTGAAGTCATCGCCGCCGGCAGCCGTGAGGATCGACGCTGGGAAGGCCGTTGGGTGTTTGTCTTTCACCCCCATCAGGCTGAAGCGGTGGTTGATAAGCGGTGTTGCTATTTGTTGCCCAAGGGCATGCCGGCGGATCGGGCACTTTTTCTGGCCAACATGGAGTCCGCTCTCAATCTGGTCATGGACGCTGCGCCGCTGGCAGGTGAGCGGGGCATGGTCTGTGGGCAGGGCATTGTCGGCTTGCTGACGATGGCCGTGCTGTCCCAGTTTCCGCTGGAAGAGCTGATTGCCGCCGACCCGATCGCTCCGCGCCGTGAGTTGTCCGAGAAGCTGGGTGCCAGTCTGGTCGTGGATCCCTCGCGAGGCAGAGAGCTGGCTGTACTTGAGGAGTGTCTTTTCGATGATGACCAGGATGGCCTCGATTTCGCCATTGAGGTATCGGGCCAGATTGAGGCGTTGAACCAGGCGATTCGGCTGTGCGGGTTTGATAGCCGCATCGTGGTCGGTTCCTGGTATGGGCGAAACGCGGGTCTGGTCGATCTCGGCGGCCATTTTCACCGCCGGCGCGTCAAGCTGATTTCCAGCCAGGTGAGTACCGTCAATCCAGCCCTCAGCGGGCGCTGGAGCAAGGGTCGGCGACTCGCGCTGGCGGTTGAATGGCTGGATCGGATTGCCCCCGAGCAGTTCATTACTCACCGTTTTGGGCTGCCTGACTGTCAGAACGCCTTTGAATTGGCTGCGGACAGGAATGCCGGGGCCCTGCAGGTGATTTTCGAGTATTGAGACCATGTACCAGCTGGCTATCACTCGCGACTTCATTGCCCGACACTACCTGGTGGGTGGCGACTGGGGAGCGGAAAATCATGAGCACAGTCATCATTACCGCGCTGAAGTCAGTGTGGAGGGTGATCGGCTGGACCAGCACGGCTATCTGATCGATATCGTCGCCCTGGAATCGGCCCTCGCCGGAATCATCAGCGCTTATGCCGACCGTGTGCTCAATCAGCAACCGGCATTCGCCGGCCTCAATCCCAGTATTGAGCATTTCTCGCGCATCCTTTGGGAGCACTTGCGCGATGTCCTGGCCCTGCCCGGTCGTAAACTGACGGTAAAGCTATGGGAGAACGACCATGACTGGGCGGCCTATGGCGGTGTGCTGTGAATGTCCTGTTGCTCCTGGCTCGGCTGAGCTGATCGCCTGCCGATGAGCATTGCGTTTGCCGAGTATCTCGACGCCAAATACCCGCTCGATGAGCGCAGCCTGAATCGCGATGTCCGCGCCCTGTTCGAGTCCTCCCTGCGCAGTCATTCCGCCCTGCGGATACTGGATATGGGTTGTGGCAGCGGGGCCAGTCTGCGCCGGCTGCTACAGGCCGGATTGAATGGCCGGGTCGAACTGACCGGGGTCGATCGCGATGCCGATCTTTTGCAGTTGGCTCGTGACCGTATCGTGCATGATCTGGAGATGGCCGAATTCGAGCTGTCGCGATCAGCCGAGGTGGTTGATGCGCGCCGCAATCGGGAGGTCGTCACGCTCCGTTTGGAGGGGGCAGACCTTTCGGCTTACGAGCCCGCTCAGTCCGGAATTTATGATGCCGTGATTGCCCAGGCGCTCATGGATCTGTTGCCGCTGGAGCGGATGGTGGAACGCATCCGTCGGTGGCTGGTACCCGCCGGTCTCTTTTATGCCTCACTCAACTACGATGCGGGTACCGTGTTGTATCCGGCTTACGGAGACGGCGAATTCGAAGCCGCCCTTCTTGGTGTATATGACGCTTCCATGGAGCGGTGGGTGGATGGACAGCGCTGCGGCGGGGCCCATTCTGGTCGCCGTCTCCATGCCGCCCTGAGTGATGCGGGTTTCGACATTCTGGCTTTGGGGAGTTCCGACTGGAATATCACCCCCTATTGCGGAGCCTATCGCGATGCAGACAAAGTTTGCCTGGCCGCCTTGCTGGAAATGATCCATGGCGAGGGGCTGCGCTCGGGGCCATTCGAGACGCGACAACTGGGGGACTGGCTGGGTGATCGTCAGACTCAACTGGCCGATCAAAAGCTGGGGCTGATCATTCACCAGATCGATTTGGTGGCCCAGAAAGCATCGGCTTGATGGCGCGAATGGCGAGTCCGCCCCGGAGGCAGGTTACCCCGGTTAGTCGTCCAGCCCAGTCTGCAAACTGAAGGGCGGTTGCCCAGTGGCGCGGCATGTCGCCACGCGGGATGAATGTCCACGGTTGAACGCGTTCCAGGGTCAAGCCGCTGTCATTCAGTAAGGTAAAGAGCTGCTTCTTGCCCAAAAATCGGTCGGTGCTGAGGTGCCGGATCGACAGGCCCAGACGCGGTGCCAGGTGGCGATACCAGGCATAGTCTCCGTTCGGGGTCAGGCAGACGAAGGCGCCTCCTGGCTTGAGGATGCGGAACACCTGATGCAGCACGGCCGCCTTGTCCGGCATATGCTCTAGCGCGCCCACGCAGAGCACCGCATCGGCGATTGCGTTGTCGATCGTCCCCAGAGATTCTGCCGGGTCCACGCGCAAGTGAATGCGCTGGGCTTTGGCATGGTTGACTTGAATCGCTTCTGCCCTTGCGATCATGGCGGGGGATAGATCGGTGCCGATGGCCTGCTGAAAGCTGCTCGCAAGCGGAAACAAATGAAGCCCGGTGCCGCAGCCGATTTCGACGAGGGTGTTTCGTCGAGTTTTAGCCAGTAAAAAGTCGATCAGATTCAGCCGATCGCGCAACGCCTCATCCGCCTGGCCGTGTGAATCGGCATAAGTGGCTGCGATGGCATCAAAGAATGCGCGAATATCCTCGGTGGACTGTGCTGGGGTGGTCTGCAGGGGCATGATTCAGGTGATGCTTTCTGGCCGGTAAAGCTGCCAGGTGGAAAACACGAACGACCCGCCCAGCGCCAGTGACAGCCCGACTGCGAGAGTGATCGCTAGGGCCGGCGGAATGGCAGGTAACCAGCAGGCGGCAAGACCGAGTGGGGTGGTGACGCCGATCAGTCGCGTGAATCGGTTGCCCGGCACAGACCGTTGCGGGGGTTGGGCTGTCCGGCTGAACAGAACAAAACCGTAACGCAGTGCGCCTGGTAACAGAATCCAGCTGCCCACCCGGCCGGATGCCAACAACAGCAGGCAGACCGTCAGTAACAGCAGCGCATCGCTCTCGTGATCGAACAGTTGTCCGAAATTCGAGGCGGTTCCGAATCGCCGCGCCACCCAACCGTCCAAACCATCGGCGCCGACCAGCAGCAGCACCGCGACGGTTTGCCATTCGGGTTGGGTCGGTAACAGCAGTAAGGCGAGGGTTAAGATCACCCGCATCAGTGTCAGGCTGTTGGCCAGGCCAAAAGCGCCCCCGGGCGTGTATCGGCTCCGGTTGCGGACCAGCAGCGCGCTGAACGATGCCGCTGCCATGGCGGCCAGTAGCAGCGGCGAATGCTCCAGCCAGGCCCCGCCGATCCCCAGGCACATCAGCAGGGCGTGTTGTTCGCTCCAGCGCATCAATGGGTCGATCGTGGGTTCAGTCATGGGGTGGACCTCTGTCGCAAGTAATAACCGAGATGATGACATCAAACCGAATGGTTTCCCAACCGCTTTCATGACGCTGCGTTTCATCCATCCGCCGCTGGATGGCCCGGTGACCGGCGGTACCCGCTACAATCAAAGGCTCATTCACACGGCCCAATACCACGGTATTCGGCTGGATTCGGTCGAATGGCAGGGGCAGGTCGATTTGCCCGGACTATTAGCCCCATTCGATCCAGGGCAGGATCTGTTGCTCTGGGACAGCCTTTTCCTCCGAGATCTCGCCGACTGGTCGGGGATGGGACTCTGGCCCCGTCAGGGATTGCTGGTCCATTACCTGCCCTATGCCAATCCGATGCTGGACGAGGCAGAGCGGAAGCATTGGCGGGACCAATTCTCGCGCGTGGCACAGGGCATGCGTTTTCTTCTGGCGACGGGTGCGCGGGTAGCGGATGAACTGCGCCAACAGTACCCGCATTGCGCTGTTTTCCTGCGCGAGCCGCAGGTTGATCCGGTATTTCGTCAGTGGCGCGGCCGGCGCCGAGCGCTTGGCTGCCCAGACAGGGTGCGCCTCATTACCGTCGCCAACCTGCTGCCGGGCAAGCGGCAACGCGAGTTGCTGGAATCGTTGGCCCGGATTGACGCGGACTGGGAGTGGCATCTCGCGGGCGAGACCGGCCTTGATCCGGACTATGCCGAAGGTCTGCGCCAGCGTCTACGGCAGCTGGGGCTGACAGGCCAGGTTGTTTGGCAGGGTGTTTTGTCGCCGGACGAGTTAGCCAGGCTCATGGCCACTATGGACCTTTTCGTGTCCTATAGCGCCTTTGAGTCTTACGGTATGGGGCTGGCCGAAGCCGCTGCCACCGGCTTGCCCATACTCTCCACCGAGGTCGGCGAAGCCCGGCGCCTGGTCGAGACAGGCAAGAGCGGTCTGGTCATCCCCGTGGGGCGTCCCGACGATTTTAAGCGAGCACTGGCCCGGATGATTATGGATGAGTCATTCCGTCAAAGCCTTGAATCGCGGATCAGCCCGGAATCAAGCCGTTTTGCTTGAACCCTCGGTCAAGCGCGCCCACTCGAAAAAAGGGCCGGGGTCAGTCTTGCGGCCCGGGGCGATGTGTTCGTGGCCGGTGATGTGCTGGCGCGAAAGTGTGGGATAGCCGGCCAGCAGGGCATCGATGACGGCATTGAGCTGGATGTATTGAATGTCTTCGTAGGGCGAATCGTCGGTGCCCTCCAGCTCTATCCCAATCGAGAAGTCGTTGCAGACGGTGCGATCGCCATAGCAGGAAACGCCGGCATGCCAGGCGCGCTGATTAAAGGGGACGTACTGGATCAATTCACCCGTGCGGCGGATCAGGAGATGTGCGGAAACCCTGAGGTGAGCGATGCCCTCGTAGTAGGAGTGCTCGCCGGAATTCAGCGTATTGGTGAAAAGCTGGTTGACGCCCTCCGTGCCAAACTCTCCCGGGGGAAGGCTGATGCAGTGAATGACGATCAGCGAGAGATCGTCTGGCGCCTGCCGTTCGTCGCAGTTGGGGCTGGGAATGAACAGCGCCCCCTCGATGCAGTGGTCGATGATTGTCATGTCTGGATGCGCGCAGACCACGGTTTACTCGGTCAGGCTCCGCGGTTGGGGTTTGAACGAGTCCAGCAGGAGCATGGCGACACCTAAGGTGATGGCGGAGTCGGCCACATTGAATGCGGGCCAATGCCAGTCGCCGATATAGACATCCAGAAAGTCGATGACGTAGCCATAGATTATGCGGTCGATCAGGTTGCCGAGTGCGCCGCCGAGCACTAATGACCAGGCAATGGCTTCCCACCGTTGGCTGCGGTTCAGTTTTTTCAGCCAGAAGCAGATGAACACGCTGGCGATGACGGCCAGCCCGATGAAGAACCAGCGTTGCCAGCCGCCGGCACCGGACAGGAAGCTGAAGGCGGCACCCTGATTGCGCATATAGGTCAGCTGGAAATAGGGGATCAGCTCGATCGATTGATAGAGCTGCATGGTCGTATCGACAATCCGTTTGGTAATCTGATCGACGACGATGACGAGTGCGGAAAGCCAGAGCCAGATCAGCATAAGGTTTACCCGTAGAGGCGGACTTCGCCGACACCGGCGACATTTTCCACGCAACGGCCGCACAGCTCGGCATGCTCGGCGTGGCTGCCGACATCGGCCCGATGCTGCCAGCAACGGACGCACTTGGGCTGGGTTGACGCAAGTACCCTGACGGTCAATCCTTCGACCTCTCCCGCGGCCGACGAGTGGCCTGTGGCGCGGAGGACGCGGGTATCGGAGTTGATGAGGAAGAAGCGCAGCTCCTCGCCAAGAGGCGCCAGCTTGGCGTACAGCGCATCATCGCAGTGCAGTTCGACCTCGGCGTCCAGTGAGGAACCAATCGCGTCGCTGGTCCGGAGCGCCTCCATTTCCTTGCTGACTGTCTCACGGATCTTGAGGATCATTTCCCAGAACTCGCGGTTGCAGGGTGTGTTGTCCGCCAACGGAACCAGCCCTTCGTACCAGGTTTTCAAGAACACGGACTCACCCCGCTGTCCTGGCAGATGCCGCCAGATTTCCTCCGCTGTGAAGCTAAGGATGGGCGCCAGCCAGCGCGCCAGTGCCTCGGCGATGTGATACATGGCGGTCTGCCCGGAACGGCGTGCCCGACTTTCTTCTCGGCAGGTGTATTGCCGGTCCTTGAGGACATCCAGGTAGAAGCTTCCAAGATCGACCGAGCAGAAATGGTGTACGCGCTGATAGACGGTGTGGAACTGGTAAGTGTCGTAGGCTGCCGTCACTTCCTGTTGCAGCAACCAGGCGCGGTCGACGGCCCAGCGGTCCAGGGGAAGCATATCCTCCGCAGCCACCAGATCCTTGGCTGGATCGAATCCCGCCAGGTTGGCCAGCAGATAGCGGGCAGTGTTGCGCAGACGGCGGTAGACATCGGCGGTGCGTTTGAGGATTTCGTCGGATACCCGCATTTCCCCGCGGTAATCGGTTGCCGCGACCCAGAGCCGGACCACGTCGGCCCCCAGATTCTGGATGACCTTCTGTGGCGCCACCACATTGCCCTTGGATTTCGACATCTTCTCGCCCTTGGCGTCGACGGTGAAACCATGGGTCAGCACTTGTCTGAAGGGCGCGCTATTGTTGATGGCGACTGCGGTCAACAGGGAGGACTGGAACCAGCCGCGGTGCTGGTCGGAGCCTTCCAGGTACAGATCGGCCGGGTAGCCGAGTTCTTCACGCCGATTGAGTACGCAGAAGTGGGTCACGCCGGAGTCGAACCACACGTCCAGGGTGTCGGTGACCTTCTTGTATTCTGCGGCCTCGGTTCCCAGTAACTCGGCCGGATCGAGATCAAACCAGGCGTCGATGCCGCGTTGCTCGATCCGCTGAGCGATCTGCTCGATCAGGTCGGCCGTGTTCGGGTGGGGTTCGTTGGTTTCCTTGTGGACGAACAGGGCAATCGGCACGCCCCAGGTCCGTTGGCGGGACACACACCAGTCGGGGCGGTTGCCTACCATGCCCTCAATGCGGGCCTGGCCCCAGTCGGGAATCCACTCAACTTGTCCGATTTCGGTCAGCGCCTGTTCGCGAAGTTGCTGCTTGTCCATGGCAATGAACCATTGCGGCGTGGCGCGGAAGATGACCGGGGTCTTGTGTCGCCAGCAATGCGGGTAACTGTGTTCGATCCGCGCTTCATGTACCAGGGTGCCCTGCTGCTTCAACACCTCAATCACACGCGGGTTGGCGCTGAGGACGTGCTCGCCGGCGAAGAGTTCGGTGCTGGGGAGGAACTTGCCGTCATCGCCCACCGGGTTTTCGACCGGGAGGTGGTAGCGCTGGCCGACGACATAGTCTTCCTGACCATGGCCGGGAGCCGTGTGGACGGCGCCGGTTCCGGCATCCAGTGTCACATGTTCGCCGACAATGACGGGAACTTCGCGGTCATAGAACGGGTGTCTGAGAGCCAGACCTTCCAGGGCGGACCCGGTGGCATAGGCCACGACGCGATAATTTTCGATACCCCAGCGCGCCATGGCATCCTTCATGAGCGCTTCGGCCACAACCAGGCGCTCGCCCTGCTCGGGGCACTCCACGACAGCGTAATCTACGTCCGGCCCCAGAGCTACGGCCTGATTGGCCGGAAGCGTCCATGGCGTGGTGGTCCAGATGACGATGGAGATGGGGCCATGACCGGCATGGCCGGGAATGCCATGGCAGCGGGCCAGCAAGGTTTCCTCGCTGGCGACGCGGAAGCGCACGTCGATGGCGGGTGAGTGCTTGTTCTCGTATTCGACCTCGGCTTCCGCCAGCGCCGAACCGCAATCGGTACACCAGTGGACGGGCTTGGCGCCCTTCACCAGGTGATGGTTTGCATGAATCCGTCCGAGGGCGCGAACGATGTCGGCCTCGAAGTGAAAATCCATCGTCAGGTAAGGGTTCTGCCAGTCGCCAAACACACCCAGGCGGATGAACTCCTTGCGCTGGGTGTCTACCTGTTTGCTGGCATATTCACGACAGGCTGTCCGGAATTCGCTGGCTTCCACCTTGATGCCGGCCTTGCCGATTTTCTTTTCAACCATTAACTCGATGGGCAGCCCGTGACAATCCCAGCCGGGAACATACGGGGCATCGAAGCCGGCGAAGCCCTTGCTTTTGACGATGATGTCCTTGAGCACCTTGTTGACGGCATGGCCGATGTGAATCTCGCCATTGGCATAGGGCGGGCCATCATGGAGGACGAACTTGGGTTGGCCCCGGCGTGCCTCGCGAAGCTTTCCGTAGAGGTCGAGGGCTTGCCAGCGCTCGAGTTGCTCCGGTTCCCGCTGTGGCAGATTGCCCTTCATGGGGAAGTCGGTGGCGGGAAGATTAAGCGTGGCTTTGTAGTCGGCAGTCATGGTTCAGGGCTCGGGTGGTTCGGGAGGCCGGCAAAGTAGTTGCGGGCGGCCGTTATGTCCTTTTCGATCTGGGTGCGGAGTTCCTGAATGCCGCTGAATCGGCGCTCTTCTCGTAGCTTGTGATGAAATTCGACTTCGACGCGGTTGCCATAGAGGTCGCCGTTAAAATCCAGCAAATGGGTTTCCAGCAGCACGGTTTCATCACCAGCCAGAGTGGGGCGGACTCCGACATTGGCCACTCCCGGCAGAGGGAGTTCGCTCAGGCCGCGCATTGTAACGGCAAACACCCCCCGGATTGGAGTGTTTTTGCGCTGCATCAAGAGGTTGGCGGTAGGGAAGCCCATCAGTCGGCCGCGTTTCTGGCCATGAATGACTCGACCGCAGACCTCATAGGGTTTGCCGAGCAGGCGTGCTGCCCGGGACAAATCACCCGCCAGAAGCGCTTCGCGGATTAGCGTACTGCTGATGCGCTCTCCGTCTATCAGGACCGATGGGGTATCGGCGACCTCGAATCCTGCCTTTTTGCCGGCTTGCTTGAGAAGGTTGAAGTCGCCTTCGCGCCGTCTGCCAAAGCGGAAATCGTCGCCGATCACCAGATGACGGATGCCCAACGCTTCGATGAGGATGGTTTGGATGAAGTCGTCGGGCGGCATGCTGGCCAAGGCGCGGTTGAAGCGCAGAATCAAAGCGTAGTCGACGGGTAGTTCGGAAAGCCGGTCGACTTTTTCGCGGAGACGCATCAGTCGCGGGGGGGCATTTACCGGATCGAAGAATTCACGCGGTTGAGGCTCGAACAGCACCACACACACCGGGAGCCCTTGTTGCTGGCCCTGGGCGGCGAGGCGTTCGATGACCGCCCGGTGGCCAAGATGTACGCCATCGAAATTGCCAATCGTGGCGACACAGCCATCCGGTGGGAGGTGCGTGGGTCGTAGGCCAAGGGCGAGTCGCATTTGGGGGGTTTCTCAGGCGGTTTCGGCCAGCATCAGGTGACGCGGGCGGAGTCCAGCAACCAGCAAGCCCAAGCCATAGACGAGTATGGCTGTAAGGATGCAGGTGCCGAGTTGCATCACGCGCCCGCTGGCCGGGATGTCCTGCCAATTGAGCCATTCCATTTCGCCGATCAGCAGGGAGACCATCCCGAGATTGGCGGCAATGGTTCGCAGGATAAAGGGGGTGAGGCCGGGCTGCGGGCGGTAGATCTTTTGTCGGTATAGCCTGATCAGTAGCAAGGCGGCGTTGATCAGTGCGGCGAGTGAGGCGGCGAGGGCGAGCCCCGCATGGGCCCATCCCTGTGGCGCCAGCCATAGTGCCAGCAGGGCACTCAATGCCAGGTTGACGATAACCGTGTAGACCCCGAATCGGGCTGGGGTACGAAGATCTTCCTGGGCGCTGAAGGCAGGCACCAAAATTTTCACACTGAGAAAACCCATCAGGCCGATGCCATAGGCCATCAGGCTGCGGGCGGCCATTCTTGAGTCCTCCGGGGTGAATTGGTCGTATTGAAACAAGGTATACATCAGGGGCTCCGCCAGGAGGATAAGTCCCAGTGTCGCGGGCAAGCCGATGAGCACGAGCCAGCGCAGCGCCCAGTCTATGGATTGCGAGAAGTGGTCAGTGTCCTTTCGCGCTCGGCTGCGAGACAGGTGGGGCAGTATGACCGTACCCAGTCCCACGCCAAAAATACCGAGGGGGAATTCTACCAAACGGTCGGAATAGTAAAGCCAGGAGATGCTGCCGGTGGCGAGTAGTGACGCGATGAGTGTATTGATAAGCAGGTTCAGTTGACTCACCGAGGCGCCGAAAATGGCGGGGGTCATCAGCTGAAGAACGCGGTGGACATGGGGGTTTCTGAAGTCCACTTTTGGCCATGTGAGCAGCCCCAGCCGATGCAGGGCAGGTAGCTGGAATGCCAGTTGCAACAGGCCTGCCGCGAATACCCCCCAGCCGAGCGCATGGATGGGCTGGTCGAATCGCGGTGCCAGCCAGAGGGTTGCCGTGATCATGCTGAGATTCAGCAGGACGGGAGTAAATGCGGGAATGGCGAAGTGATTCCAGGTGTTGAGGATGCCCCCCGAAAGCGCAGTCAGGCAGATGAAAAACAGGTAGGGGAAGGTGATGCGTAAAAGTTCGACGCTCAGCCCGTATTGTTCGGGTTTGTCGTGAAACCCTGGAGCAAATAGCCAGATCAGCCACGGTGCGGCGAGCATGCCCATGCCTGTCAGCAGGCTCAGGATGAGTGCGAAGCTCCCGCTAATGCGGGCAATGAAGTCTCGGGCGGTTTCATCGCCTTGCCGCGCTCTCACGGAGGACAGTACCGGGACGAACGCTTGGGCGAAAGCGCCTTCAGCGAAAAGGCGGCGTAGAAAGTTGGGGATTTTGAATGCAACAAAGAAGGCATCCGTGCCTGCGCTTGCGCCGAAGGATCCCGCAATCACCATGTCTCGTACGAAACCCAGAATGCGTGAAATCAGCGTCAATCCGCCAACCAGTCCGGTGGACTTGAGGAGTTGCGTGCTCACTTATGGTTTGGTGAGGTTGAAACAAAAAGCCCGATGCGAACATCGGGCTTGGGAATTGGGAAATCGGTGGGCGATTATTGGCTGGTTGCAACCTTGTTTTGCGCCGGCGTGCTCCGGTGCACGGTAACCGGCACGCCCAGCGATGCCCACTGGTATAGCCAGCCAGCGTCTTCGTTGACGCCCCGGCGCCCATTCTTTTTGCGGGTAGCAAGGTTTACGCAGCCATGGCTGGCGGGCCGGCCAAAGTTGTTGTGCCAGAAGGCCCCATGGAAGGCATAGCCTTCATAGAAGTACTGGGCATAGGGGACGTCCTTGACTTCATAGTAGCCGGGCTGGCCAGGTTTCTTCCCGGTGGATCGCATCGTTTTGGTCGGGAAGCGAGCGTAGATGTAGAAGGAGCCCGTGACAGTCGGTGTTCCGGCTTTTCCGGTGCTGGCCTTCAGTGTTTTGATTACCTCGCCGTTTTCGATGACACTCACACTTTGCTTGTCGAGATAAACCTCGATCCGCTTGTCAGGCCCCGTGTTAAAGCTGGCCTCGACAGAATGAGTCAGGAAGCCGCCGCGAGTGCTTTTTATTCCGGCCGGATCAATACTGACATTGATTGTGCTTTCGGCGGGCCAGTGAGGCTGAGGCCTGAACTGAACTCGCTGCTTTCCGAACCAAAGCCACTTGACTTCCATGGGGCGACCATCCTGGGTGGTCACCTTGATGTGATCGGTCACTTTCTCCCGCTCATGCACCGGTTCGCTGAAGTCGACCTGGACCGGCATGGCCAATCCGATATTGTTCATCCCGGCCGTGGCGATAGACGCGGTCAGTGGCGGTGCAGTGCTTACTTCGATCTTGAACGGTGGCAATGGAACGCCGGTCCGGGTCTCCCAGTTGATGTCAACGTTGAAGGTCTGGCCCTGGTTGATCTGTGATGTATCTGCCTGAAGTGTGAAATTCTGTCTCTTTTCGTCTGGTTTGGCGGTCAGTTTTAGGTCGCTAGTCGAGTTGACTGCGCCAACGGGTTCGGAGAATTGCAGCTGAAGTGAGCCATCTGGAGCGAGCTCCTGCCGTGGGGCGCTTTCGATTTTCGGGATCCTGACGGTGGTGAACGTTGCCTCCTTCGACTTCCTCTGATTCAGCCAGAGGCGCTCCGCCGTGGCGGAGAGGGTGTACTTCTTCCCGAACTCGAGTTTGACGTCAGGCTTGAAGCTGCTCTGATTGCTGATTTCGGCCAAGACCTGCCCGTTTTCATCCCGGAGTTCAGCCTTGACCAGTTTGGTGCCCAAGCCAATGCCTTCGATGGAGACTGCCTTGCGAGGGTCTGTGGCGCTGCTGGCCTCGCCTTCCAGATAGTCGGGAACGGCGATGCCAAACGGCAGTACATGTCTGGCCACGAAAAATGCTACAGCCAGAGCCGCCACGACCCCGCCCAGCACCCAGGTACGCAGCGAGGATCGCTTGCTGGTCGTTGGGTTATTTTCTGAATTCGGCTCAGTAGACGAATTTGGTTGTTCCACTTACCACCTCATTAGAGTTCGCATGGACGGTCGTTTGCTGTCATGATTTTGAGCGCTCGCCATAGTGAAGGATTCTTCCTGCGCAGCCAGCGAAGGGCGGCTGGATCCTTGCTTTGAAGGTGTCACCTGATTCGGTTCGACAAACTCCGAAAATTGTACTACAGCATTCACTGATATCCAGTTTTTGCTGATTGGCCCCCTTGCTATGGGGGTGATCGTGCACCTTCTTGGGGTTCCCTCGAAAGCTCGAAAGGATGTAGGGGAGAAAAACACATATTGCTGATTGACTATTGGGTGCTTTGCAAAGAGAATACCCAGTTCGATATATCCTTCAGGAATTTTAGAGGTCCCAGCCTTGGCTAACATCGCTTCAGCAAAAAAACGCGCCATTCAGTCCGAGAAGCATCGCGCCCATAATGCCGCCATGCGCAGCCGTCTGCGCACTTTCATCAAAAAAGTGCTGCTTGCGGTCGACTCGGGAAATCTCGAAGCGGCTCAAGCTGCGTTTCGAGCGGCCGTTCCGATCATCGACTCGTCTGTAAACAAGGGTCTGATCCACAAGAACAAGGCGGCTCGAAGCAAGAGCCGGCTAAATGCCCGCGTGAAAGCGCTCGCCTTGAAGGCTGCTTAAGCCAAGCGAAACGTTCTGGTATCGGCGGTGACCCCCGGGTTCCCGCTATACCAGTACCAGATTGTCTCGGTGGATGAGCTCTGGTTCGTCGATGTAACCGATAAGTTCTTCTATGTTCTGGCTGGGTTGCCTCAGCAGTTTTTTGCTCTCTTCCGATCCATAGTTGGCTAGTCCCCGGGCGATTTCTCGTCCTTTTGGGTCGACACAGGCCACCAGGTCGCCACGGTCGAAACTACCCTCTACACCGACAGTGCCAATAGGCAGCAGGCTCTTTCCGGCCTCGCGCAGCATTCTTGCGGCACCATCGTCGATGATCAGTTTCCCTTTCAGCTTGAGTTGGCCTGCCAGCCAGCGCTTGCGAGAGAGTAGGGGGGACGTGTCCGGGATCAGGAAAGTACCTATTTCCTCCCCGCCGAATACTCGGTTGATGATGTCGGGTTCCCGGCCCGAAGCGATCACCGTGGCCGCGCCTGAGCGCGAGGCGAGTCGTCCCGCGCGCAGTTTGGTGATCATTCCGCCCCGGCCAAGGCCGCTCAGGCTTTCCCCGACCATTTCGCCGAGTCGCTCGTCGTTGATGCTGGCTTCGGAAACCAGTTTCGATGTGGGGTCGACCCTCGGGTCGCGTTCATAAAGCCCCTTCTGGTCGGTCAGAATAATCAAAAGGTCGGCGTCCAGCAGATTGGCTACCAATGCGCCCAGCGTGTCGTTATCGCCAAAGCGGATTTCCTCAGTAGCGACAGTGTCGTTTTCATTGATGATGGGCACGACGCCCAGTTCCAGCAAGGTCAGCAGGGTTCCGCGCGCATTCAGGTAGCGTTGCCGGTTGGAGAGATCATCATGAGTCAGCAGGATTTGTGCGGTGATCAGTCCGTGCTGTTCAAACAGGGCCTCATAGGTGCGGACCAGGCCCATCTGGCCAACGGAGGCCGCCGCCTGCAGTTCGTGCAGGGCACGCGGTCGGCTCGACCATCCAAGCCGACACATCCCCTCCGCTACCGAGCCTGAGGAGACCAGGACAACCTCAACCCCTTTCTGCCGAATGGCTGCAATTTGTTCGACCCATCCGGTAATGCCCGATATATCCAGTCCTCGACCATCGCCCGTAAGCAAGGCACTGCCAATCTTGACGACGACGCGTCGTGTGCCGGCAAACTCACTCCTGCTCTGCATCTTCCTTATCTCGTTGGTGTTCCAGCAATTCCATTATCCTGAAGGTCAGGCTCCGCAGTCCGGTGCCATCCAGCGCTGAGATTTTGAAGATGGGGCCAGTCCAGCCCAAGTCTTTGACGATGGTGTCGCAGTGGGCATCAACCTCATCGGGTGGCAGCGAATCAATTTTGTTCAAGGCTAGCCAGCGAGGTTTTTCCTCAAGTCCTTCACCCCATTTCCTGAGTTCCTCAATCACCTTTCGGGCTGAGTCCACGGGACTGTCCTCGCCTTCGTGATGGATGACGTCTACAACATGCAGGAGCAGGCTGGTTCGGGAGAGGTGTTTCAGAAACTGAATGCCAAGTCCGGCGCCTTCGGCGGCGCCCTCGATCAGGCCGGGGATGTCAGCCATGACGAAGCTGCGCTGATCATCGACGCGGACGACCCCAAGATTTGGATGCAGTGTGGTGAACGGATAGTCGGCGACTTTGGGGCGCGCTGCTGAAACCGCGCGGATCAGGCTGGATTTTCCGGCGTTGGGCAGTCCCAGCAAGCCAACATCGGCGATGACCTTCAGTTCAAGGTGGAGTTGCCGTTTCTCTCCGGGTTTGCCTGGCGTGGATTGTCGGGGTGCACGATTTGTGCTGCTTTTGAAGCGCGTATTACCTAGCCCGTGCCAGCCGCCGCGGGCTACCATCAGCGTCTGGCCCTCTTCGGTCAGGTCACCCAGGATTTCACCGGTCTCGGCGTCGGAGATTTGAGTTCCCGTGGGAATCTGCACGTAACAGTCCTGACCGGCTCGCCCGGTGCAGTTATTGCCGGATCCATTCTGGCCTCTCTCGGCTCGGTAAACGCCGTGATACCGAAAGTCGACCAGAGTGTTGAGGTTGGAGCAGGCCACCAGGTAGACGCTCCCGCCATCACCGCCATCGCCGCCGTCAGGCCCGCCAAACGGGATGTATTTTTCGCGCCTGAAACCTACGCAGCCATTACCGCCGTCCCCGGCTTCGACTCGGATTTCCGCTTCATCAACAAATTTCATGTGTATCCTGACAAAAAAGCCCCGTCAGTGACGAGGCTCTTCATGCGTGAAAAAGGGGTAAGCTTTTTCTTGGCTTCAGTTTGCAGAAACCTCGGTGATGCTGACGAACTTCCGTCCCAAGGGTCCCTTGGTCTTGAAGCTGACATGTCCGTCAGTCAAGGCAAAAAGGGTGTAGTCCTTGCCTACGCCAACATTGTCGCCGGCGTGAAACTTGGTGCCGCGTTGGCGAACGATGATGCTGCCAGCGGTAACGAGTTGACCGCCAAAGCGCTTCACGCCAAGGCGTTGGGCATTGGAGTCCCGACCGTTCCGGGAACTGCCGCCCGCTTTCTTGTGAGCCATGGTATAGCCTCCTGTGAATGTTAGGCAGAAATGCCGGTAATTTTAACTTCGGTGAAGTTCTGGCGATGGCCTGCCTGCTTCATGTGATGCTTGCGGCGACGGAACTTCATGATTTTCACCTTGGGGTGACGTCCATGTGCGGTGACCGTGGCGGTCACTTTGCCGCCTTCCAGGTAGGGCTTGCCGATCTTGGTGCCACTATCGGTCTGGACCATCAACACCTTGTCGAACTGGATTTCCTGGCCAGCCTCGGCAATCAAGGTTTCGACCTTGAGGAGTTCGCCGGGCTTTACCCGGTATTGCTTGCCACCTGTGAATATAACCGCGTACATGTTTGTATGTCTCCAGTGGAGATGAAATTCGGAAAACCAGGAATGATATCCGTCCGGACGGATTCAAGTCAATTCGATCAGGAAGATTATTGCGATTCTCATCCCGCTGATTCGACGATTTTCCGGTGGATGGTCTGCTGCGTTGATTCACACAATGCCCAGAAGCAAGCCCAGGAAGAGCAAGCCAAGTCCGGTCAGTAAAATCTTCAGCGTGAAGTCTGCTGTCTTGCGGAACAGTCGGTCGCGGGAGGCAATGAATCGGGAGAGTTGATCTGATTGTGCCTGTGCCAGCGGCTCGGCAGTGACGCTGTCCAGCCCGATAATCGCATTCTCGACTTCCATTTGTGCCAGGGTCAATGCCTGCAGTTTCTCATGCATGGCCCCGCAGGCAAAACAAAACTCCCCGGCACGATGGGTGTCTGCCGTCGTGGCGGAAGTAAGCTCCTTGTCCAGGCTCAGGATATGACGCAGTGGTTGAGTGAATTCCTCAGGTAATTCGGCAGTTGCCTCGGTGACATGCGACTCAAAATCGGCGGGTCTCAGCTTCAGGTAATGGGTCAAGGCCTGATCCAGCTGGCGTCGACTCGGTTCTGCGATGTCCGGGATTTCCATGAGATTTCAGTGTGCTCCTGGGGTGGGGAGTATTGATCTGGATGTGGGTTCTTCGGGGTGACCGGCGATTTCCGCCTGAGCATGAGCCCAGTAGATCACCAGGACGCCGGCCACAATCAAGGAAATCTGCTGGAATGCAGCGCGGGCCGTGGTTTTTTGGTGCAGGCTGGGTATCAGATCGGCCACGGCGATGTAGATAAAGCTGGAGGCGGCCAATGCCAGTATGTAGGGCAGCCAGCCATGGATATGTTCCAGGCTGTAATACGCCAGTATGCCCCCCGCCATGGTCGCCAGGCTGGACAGCAGGTTGTAGGCCAGGGCTTTGCCTCGACCATAACCACTTTGCAGGAGGATGGCGAAATCGCCTACCTCCTGCGGAATCTCATGCGCTGCAACGGCCAGGCTGGTGATGATTCCGAGATTGATGTCCGTAAGAAAGGCCGCTGCTATCAGAATGCCGTCAACGAAGTTGTGGATGGCGTCGCCGACCACAATCAGCGTGCCGGCGGGGTGGTGCAAATGATCCCCGGAGTGGGTTTCGCAATGATCGGCATGACAATGCCGCCAGATCAGCAGTTTCTCCAGCAGAAAGAAGCCGAGGATGCCCATCAGCACCGTGGCCAGGAGGGATTCGATGTGCTCGCTCCCGGCGGTCGTCAGGGCGTCGGGCAGCAGATCCAGGAATGCGACGCTCAGTAGTGCGCCCAGGGCAAAACTGACGCCATGGGGGAGAATTCGCGGGTGATGATCTTCGGGGACGAGCAACAAAAGGGCTGCACAGGCCACGCTCAGCAGGCCACCAATCAGGGTAAAAACGATGATCCAGGCTAGAAGACTCATGGGCTTGATTTACTCGCGCCAGATCAGTGTGGCCATCCGGCCGGTGATGTGGTCGCGGCGGTAGGAGAAAAAATCGTTGGACTGTTGGTAAGTGCACCAGCCGCCACCGTAAATGTCAGCCACATTGACGCCTGCAAGCATGAGTGTGATCCGGCCGAGTTGATAAATATCGGCCAGGTACTTGCCTTGGTCTGTCGCGCGGAAGGCGATGGTGTAATCCCCACTCTTGGCCAGGAATGACTCGCGCACTTCTGCACCGACTTCGAAGGCCTCGGGGCCGATGGCGGGACCCAGCCAGGCCAGCAGGTTGGGGGTGTCAAGGGCATCGATGCCGGCTTCAACGATGCCGTTTTCCAGGCCTTTCCAGCCAGCATGGACTGCTGCAATTCCGCCCCCGTCCTGTTTGCAGAGCAGAATCGGGAGGCAGTCGGCGGTCATGACGGCGCACACCACACCTGATTCATGGGTGTATCCGGCATCCGCCTCGGGCGCGCCGGTGGTAGCGGCATCGACCGCCAGGTTGCCGTGAACCTGAGTCAGCCATCCGGGAGTTGAAGGGAGTGCGAGAGATGCGGCCAGTCGGTTACGGTTTTCGGTCACGCGTGCGGGTACATCCCCGACGTGCAAACCCAGGTTGAGGCTCCGGTAGGAGCCGGTACTCGCGCCGCCAGCTCTGAGTGTGCTGGCGGCGCGAATCCCGGGTGGGGCCGGCCAGTCCGGCTCGATGAAGCGAAGATTCATGTCTGGTTGCCCCTCAATGCATCCAGCAGCGCCATGAAATCGTCGGGTATGGGTGACTCCCATTCCATGTAAGTTCCGGTGGTGGGGTGCAGGATGCCCAGACTGGCAGCATGCAGTGCCTGCCGACGGAAGTGCCGCAGGGTTTCCAGTAACGTCTGGCTAGCGCCTGCGGGGATTCTCGGGCGGCCGCCGTAGACGGGGTCGCCGACGAGAGGGTAGTGGATGTGGCTCATGTGGACACGGATCTGATGCGTACGGCCGGTTTCCAGTTTGACGGCGACCAGTGTATGGGCGGCGAGCCGCTCGGCGATGCGGTAATGCGTGATGGCGGGCTTCCCTCCATGTCGCACTGCAAACCGCTTGCGGTCGGAGCTGTGGCGGCCAATCGGCTCGTCAATGGTTCCGCCCCCGGTCATGGCGCCATGCACCAGCGCCAGATACTCACGATGCACCGACCGTGACTGCAGTTGGTCGACGAGTTGTTTGTGTGATTCCAGTGTTTTGGCGACCATCAGCAAGCCGCTGGTGTCCTTGTCGATCCGGTGGACGATCCCGCACCGGGGGATGCCGGCTAGCGCGGGGCAATGGTTCAGGAGGGCATTCTGCAACGTGCCATCGTGGTGACCCGCCGCCGGGTGTACAACTAGGCCGGCGGGTTTGTCGAGGATCAGCACGGCATCGTCCTCGAAAACAACGTGGATCGGAATGTCCTGTGCTTGCAGGTCGGTCGAGGTGTCGGCTTCCGCGCGGAGCGCGATGTGTTCGCCTCCCAGAACCTTGTGCTTGGTCGGCACCGTGACGCCATCCACCGTGGCCGCGCCGCTGCGAATCCACTCCTGCAGTCGGCTGCGTGAGTAGTCAGGGAAGAGCGAGCTCATGGCCTGGTCAATGCGCAAACCGGCAAGGTCGTCCGGAATCTCTGCGGTGAGTGTGCGGGGTGAATTCACTTCAGTCGGTCAAACCAATCACGTTATACTGAAAACTGCAGCGGTCGTCCCGAAAAACCGGTTTACCATGCCTAAATTGCGCACTCACAGTCCCCTTCTCCTCTTGTTTCTGATTTTCGGCTTGCTGCTTGGTGCCTGCTCCGAGACGCCGGACGAAACCAATGACGAATACTCCGAGTGGAGTGCGGAGCAGTTCTACAATGAAGCCAGGGGGGCGTTGAATGAAAAACGCTACGACAAGGCGGCCAAGCTATATGAAAAGCTGGAGGCCCGTTATCCGTTCGGAAAATATGCCACTCAGTCACAGCTGGATGTGGCTTACGCCTACTACAAGAATGACGAGCCGGACTCGGCGATTGCGGCAGCGGATCGTTTCATCAAGCTGAACCCTGCCCACCCGAACGTGGATTACGCCTACTACATCAAGGGGCTGGTCAATTATAACCGAGGCATCGGCTTTATCGACCGATTCATTCCAACCGACTCATCACAGCGTGACCCTGGTTCAACACTGGATTCCTTCAAGGACTTCGAGGAGTTGCTCAGGCGTTTTCCCAATAGCCGCTATGCTGAAGACTCGCGCAAGCGGATTATCTCGCTTCGCAACAATCTGGCTATGCATGAAATCCACGTGGCCGATTTCTACATGCGGCGGGGCGCCTACCTGGCCGCGGCGCGACGCTGCGCTGAGGTGCTTCGAAAGTACCAGCGGACCCAGGCCGTTCCGGTGGCGCTCGAGATCATGGAGCAGGCCTATCGCAAGCTGGGGATGACCCAGTTGGCGGACGATGCAAAGCGGGTATACGAGGCCAATTACGCCGAGGGCGCGCCCGGGCAGGCCGCCAAGGATGTTAACTACGATCCTTCGGCGGTCGAGAAAATCTGGAAGTTCATCGGGCTCGAGGATTGAGCAACGCCTTCAGCCTTCCGCTGTTCGGAGGTCAATGAGTGGCTGATCAGCGTGTGGATGTTTTGTGTGTGGGGCACGCAGCCTATGATCATGTTTTTTCTGTGTCTCATCACCCTGAGCGAGATGAAAAGCTTTTTGCGGATAGCCTGATGGGCTGCGGCGGTGGACCCGCCGCCAATGCAGCCGTGACCATCAGCCGGTTGGGTTTTCGATCCGCTTTTGCGGGCTATCTTGGTCAAGACATTCATGGTCACGCGCACCATCAGGAGTTCCTGTGCGAGGGTGTGGACACTCGTTTTCTGGTCCGTGGGGAGGCGCCAACGCCAGTGTCCGTCGTGCTGGTCAAGCCGGACGGTTCGCGCTCGTTGGTTTGCTACAAAGGGGAAACCCAGGCACTTGCGGAATCGGACGTCGACTTTTCCGGTCTGCAAGCGACGGTACTGCTGTTCGACGGGCATGAGCCAGCGCTATCGCATGGCTTGCTGGGCCAGTCGGCGCCCAAGGTCCTGGATGCCGGCTCTCTTCATGCGGGAACCGAGTCTTTGATGTTCCATGTGGATTATCTGGTGGGGTCGGAAAAGTTTGCCCGGCAATGGCTGGGCGAAGATGACCCGGAGCGGGCAGTGCGGTTGCTGTCCGAGCGTTCTCCCGCCGTGGTGATTACGCTCGGTGAGCGCGGGTTGATCTGGCGAAAGGCAGGCGAGTCGGGGCGTTTGCCCGCGTACTCCGTCAGCTCGGTCGACAGTACCGGGGCCGGGGATGCCTTTCACGGGGCATTCGCCGCCGCCTTGTCGGCGGGCATGGCCTGGCAGGAGATTTTGCGGTTTGCATCCGCGGCCGGTGCTGCCTGTTGCAAGGTGCTGGGTGCTCGCCCCGGTCTTCCTAATGCGGCGGATATCGCCCGTCTGATGAATGGATGAGTCGCTCCCTTGGCTGCGCATCCTGCCGTGAGTGATGATTTTCGTTTTGTTATAGTCCGCTTCGACTCTTGTAGCCCACTCAGTGGCCTTATTCAAGCCGAAGTCTTTCCATCCCTAATCGATTCCCTGAAATTAGCCATCATGAACATGCGATTGCTCTGGGTCTTTTCCGTGACCCTCCCCCTTTCCGCCTTTTTGGGTTGCTCCCAGCATGTCTCTCAGGTTGGTTCCGGTCCTGTGCCAGTGCCAGTTTCTCCGGTAAAGCCGGTGACTCGGGACGTGGCTGGTGATGCAGGGGGCAACTACCACGCCCAGAGGTTGTCGGGTGACTTCGCTGGTTATCCCGCAGCGGAACGATTCGTCGACAAGATGGTTGCTCAACATGGCTTCTCCCGGGAATACCTTTACGGCCTACTCTCCCAGGCGCAGCGCAAGGAATGGACTATCGAGTACATGAATAAGGAGAAGCCGACGACGAAACCCAAGCCGGGCGGTTGGACGCGGTATCGGGCCAAATTTCTCGATGATCGGCACATTTCCGCAGGCGCTTCATTCTGGGCCCGGCATGCATCGGCCCTGGAAAGAGCGAGTCAGCAATATGGCGTCAGTCCTGAGCATATTCTCGGCATCATGGGCGTGGAGACCATTTATGGGGCCAATCTGGGTAATCACCGGATCATAGACGCGCTGTCGACCCTGGCGTTCGACTACCCAAGACGGGCTGAATATTTCGAGAGCGAGCTCGAGAGCCTGCTGATCATGTCCCGCAATGAGCGGCAGGATCCTTCGCATCCCAAGGGCTCGTTTGCCGGCGCCATGGGGTTGGGCCAGTTCATGCCCAGTAGTTTCCTGAAGTACGCGGTCGACTTTAATGGGGATGGACGCAAGGACCTCTGGGATCCGGAAGACGCCATTGGAAGCATTGCAAACTATTTCTCGGAATTTGGCTGGCGCCCAGGCGAGCCGGTGGTGAGCCCGGCCGAGGTTCAGGGTAATCAGGTCGATGGGCTTACGGCTGGCTTCGATACGAAGTACTCGTTGCCGACCCTGGCCAGCTATGGCGTGCGCCCGACCCTGAACTTCCCCGCCGATGAAGTGAGTCTGCTGAAGCTGAGTGTCACAAATGGCGATAACTACTATTTAGGATATCCCAACTTCTACGTGATTACTCGCTACAACCACAGCACCTATTACGCCATGGCCGTGCACCAGCTCGGACAGGCGATCAAGCAGCGCTACCAGGGGCGGTAGGTACCAACACAGCGTGGGTCAGGATATTTTGTTGTGGCGTTTTGGGTAGTCGAAAAACGCCAGGCGGCCTGAGCCTTCCATGATGAGTGACCAGTCGTCCAGGGCAAATTCCAGGGACGCTACCCCGCAGGTGGGCAGGTGGGTAATGTTTTCGCCGGCCAGGCGGTTGATGAGGTGGGTCAGGTCGGGGTTGTGACCTATCAGAAACACTCTCTGCCAGTTCTGATTGAGACCATGAATAACGTCCATCAGGCCGGCTTGCCCGTGTTCGTAGACTTCCGTTCGAACCAGGATACGGCTGGGATCGTAGCCTAACGCGTTGGCAATCAGTATTGCCGTCATCCGGGCCCGGACCGCGGGGCTACACACGATGCAATCCGGCATCAGGCTCTGCTGTTTCAGGCGCTCGCCCGTCAGCGGCGCATCGCGTTCACCCCGATGATTGAGTGGACGTTCCAGGTCGGATTGATCTAGATCCAGCCAGCTCGATTTTGCGTGGCGTATGACAATAAGATGTTTGATGTTGAGCCTCCGCTAATCTTGCCTTGAGGTCTGGTTTTGGGGTGCCCGTGGCTGTTGGAATTTTGCATTCTTTAGCCGTTCCTGCCGCGCTATACTAACCCGATATTTTTCCGGTTCGATACTGCTCACCCCGCCGTCCTCTGGCTGACCAGTCGGGTGACGCGGTGGACAGATTAGTCGAAACAAGTCAGTGGGCGCCCCTTCCGGGCCGCACACCCACCTCAAGGGGGATGACACGTAGTGAGAGCCACACGTCTATATGCACTGCTTTTGATCGGCCTGCTTGCGTCTGAGGTGAGCGTGGCCTCTCCCGGCAAGGTGGCTCCCCCCCCGGCCCCTGAGCCACCCGCCCCGCAAGCCGAGCCTGCAATCCCTCCGGCACACAAGCCATTCGACTTTGCAGATTTAGAGGCCAAGGCCAAGGATCTTGTGGGTCGTTCCTATGTGCGGGACGACGGTGACCTGCCGGAATTCCTGTCGAAGCTCAATTACGACCAGTATCGGGATATTCGCTACAAGACGGAAAAGGCTTTCTGGCGTGATGAGGGACTGCCTTTTCATGTTCAGGCATTTCATCGCGGATTCATTTTCAAGGATCGCGTGACCATCAATGTGCTTGATCACGGTTCAAACACGCGCATCGCCTATTCGCCCGACCTGTTTGATTATGGGAAGAACCAGTTCCCGAATCCGCTGCCGGAAGACCTCGGTTTTGCCGGCTTGCGCTTTCATTACCCGCTCAAGCGTGACGAGACTTTTGATGAGATCGCCGTCTTTCTGGGTGCCAGCTATTTCAGGGCGGTAGGCTTGGGGCAATCCTACGGTCTGTCGGCTCGCGGTCTTGCCGTCGATACGGGTTTGCCGAAAGCCGAGGAGTTTCCGATTTTTCGTGAATTCTGGATTGAGAAGCCGGACAAGGAGGCCAGTTCCCTGACTGTCTATGCCCTGATGGACAGTGAAAGCGTGGTGGGCGCCTATCGTTTTGTCGTTCGTCCCGGTCTGGGTCTGGCCATGGACGTTTACAGTCATCTGTATTTTCGCAAGTCAGTAGACAGGTTGGGTATCGCGCCGCTGACCAGCATGTTCATGCACGGCGAGAACACGGATCGATTCATGGACGATTTCAGGCCGGAAGTTCATGATTCAGATGGCTTGCTGATCGGCAAGAGCACCGGGGAATGGCTATGGCGACCCCTCAACAACCCGCGTCAGCTTCGTATCAGTGTCTTCAAAGACAACAAGCCATCGGGTTTCGGTCTGATGTCCAGAGATCGCAATTTTGATCACTATCAGGATCTGGAAGCGGCCTATCATCGCCGCCCGAGTGCCTGGGTGGAGCCGATGGGTGATTGGGGTGCGGGTGGCGTTTATCTGATCGAAATCCCCAGCGATGCCGAGAAATACGACAACATCGTGGCCTTCTGGGTGCCTGATGAGCCTGTGACAGAAGGTAAGGAAATGCGCTACGACTATCGCCTGCATTTCGTTACCGACGAATTTACCGCCCCAAGCGGTGGCAAGGTGGTGTCCACCCGGGTGGGTGCGGCCGAGGAGGCGCGTAATAACAAGCGCAAGTTTGTCGTCGACTTTACCAGCCCGATGCTCAAGCTGATGAGTCCCATGGCCAATGTGACCGCTGAAGTCAGTGCAGTCGGCAAGGTCAGTAACGTCGTGGTGCATAAAAACGAGGAGGAGGGCACCTGGAGGCTGAGCTTTGATCTGGAGCCTGAAAAAGGCAAAGGTCCGACCGAACTGCGAGCGATTCTGCGATCCGGTCGCGACATCCTGACTGAATCCTGGGTTTATCAGTGGAACGCGCCATGACGTTGATGGCGGAGGCCAATCCGGTGATGACAGAGCTCCCACCGTTGGGTGGAGTGCGTGAGGATGAACTTAAGGAACGCATTGGTCATTACTGGCAAATGCTGGGATTGACCAATCAGGAGCTGATTGCCAGCCTGACCGGCGACTGCCTTTCGAGAGCCAGGCGAGTGGTGGGGAGGGCTTCGGAAGCAGAGCTGTTGCGTCGTGCCCTGGAAGAAGCCCAGCGACGGTTTGATCATGCGCTGGCTTCTGCCGTTGGCATGCCCCCCTCAAACGACCCGCATCCTCTGGCAGCGGCACGGGCAGCCCTGCTGCTGACGCCGGATTTGTCGGCCGATTGCCTGTTTGCGCATGATGATTCCACTCGAGAGCTCAAGGACAGGCTCCTGGGATGCGTGCCCAGATCAACCCCCGAGGAGTCTCCAGTGACGATGACTCCGGTATCGTTCCGCTTCTGGCTGTTCAAATCCACGGACCACTAACCCAGGCCTCACGCATGTCCTCCCCCCATCGCTTCTTGTCAGCCGGAGTCATCACGGCCAGGCGCAGCCTGTTTCTGGTGCTGGTCGTCCTGACTGCCTTCCTTGCGCTGGCCATGATTACCAGTGCATTTCTGCAGAACGGGATTACGCCGACGGAATTGATTCTGCTGATTCTGTATACCCTGTTGATACTCTGGGTAAGCACCTCATTCTGGACGGCGACTTTGGGATTCTGGGTGTTGCTCCGGGGTGGAGATAAGTATTCGATCGGGCGGATGCCGCCCACCCGGACCGAGGCGACCGGTGAGCCGGCCCGGACCGCCCTGGTCATGCCCATCTACAACGAAGACCCCACCAGGGTTACTGCAGGGCTGCGCGCCATCTGGCAATCGCTGCAGGAAACCGGGCGTGGCGATGAATTCGAATTGCTGATTCTCAGCGATACACGTGATCCGGACTGCTGGATGCAGGAAGAGGCCAACTGGTATCGCATGTGCGTCGATTTCAACGCGCATGGCCGGATTTTCTACCGCAACCGCGAAAAGAACGTGGCACGCAAGAGCGGTAACCTGGAAGATTTCTGCCACCGCTGGGGGGCGCGCTATCGTTACATGGTGGTGTTGGATGCCGACAGCATCATGGCGGGAGAAACTCTGGTCAAAATGGTCGACATGATGGAGGCACATCCCGGTGTCGCCCTGATTCAGTCCCCCCCCTTGCCGGCTAACCACAAGTCCCTGTTCTCTCGCATCCTGCAATTCGCCAGCAATTTTTATGGCGATATTTTCATTTGGGGTATCAACTACTGGCAGCTTTCCAGCAGCGGATACTGGGGCCATAACGCCATTATCCGTATCGAACCCTTTGTGAAGCATTGTGGCTTGCCCAAGTTGCCGGGCAGCGAGCCGTTTGGTGGCGAGATATTCAGCCACGACACAGTCGAGGCCGCTCTCCTGCGGGAGGCCGGTTGGGAGGTCTGGATTGCGCCGGAGCTGAAGGGTAGCTACGAAGAACTGCCGCCCACCTTGATTGACTACGCCAAGCGTGACCGGCGCTGGTGCCAGGGCAATCTGCAGCACCTCCGGATGGTATTTGCCAAAGGCTTCTCGGGCCTGAGTCGGCTCTATTTCCTCATGGGGATCATGTCCTATGTGTCATCCCCGCTCTGGTTGCTGTTCCTCATTTTTACCGGCTTCGAGGCTTATGTGATGAGCCAGACCATGCCGGTCTATTTCTTCGGTGACAATCTCTTTCCGGTGTGGCCAGAATCCTACACTGTTGAAATGACGACGGTATTGTTCGTCACCTTGGCCATGCTGTTCCTGCCCAAGCTGTGGAGCCTGATTCTGGGGCTGATCAACTGGCGTGGGATCAAGCGTTACGGTGGAATATTCCGTGCCTCACTAAGCGTGTTGCTGGAGAGTATCTTCTCCATGCTCACGGCACCGGTGCTCATGATTTATCAGAGCAAGTTCGTCTTTGCCATCCTCATGCGTCGCAGTGTCGGCTGGCCCCCACAGAACCGTGATGATCATCGTCTCGGCCTTTGGGAGGCCATTCAGGCTCATGGCGAGCACACAATGATCGGGGTGGTGGCTGGCTGGATAAGCTACCAATACGTACCCGGGTTCTTCCTCTGGCTGGTTCCTGTGCTCTCCGGGCTGGTTCTCTCTATCCCGCTATCCATGCTTTCGAGCAGCGCTGCCGTGGGAACAGCGGCCCGACGTCTGGGCCTGTTCCTGACGCCCGAAGAGTATCAGGAGCCACGGGTTATCCAGTTGTTGAAGGAAAACCTAGCCGTCATGGAAACCGCCGAGGCCAACCGGCTGGCAGGCATGGGTGAAGTTCGCAATGTGGCAGATCCCGGAGTCTGCGCTCTCCATCTCGCTCTCCTGCCCAATCGACCCGTCAAAAAGCGCCACCGTCACCAGCTGCGTGCGCTGGTGTATCAGTTGGTCGAAGAAGGTCCTGAGAAGCTGTCTCCGATGGATAAGCGAAGTCTCATCTCGGACCCCGAAACGCTCGTCAAACTGCATACATTGTCCTGGAGCGATGGCGAGTCAAAGGCTTCTGCGAGTGGCTGAGGCCAAATCGTACCGCCTACAGTAGAGAGCTTACAGGTAGAAAGGCTCTTGCGATGGCAGCACCGAAACTCTGGTCCGGTTTCTGTGGTTCCTATGCGATCTAGCGGAGATCATCTCTGAGGTCGATTTGTCATCACCTGACAAAACCAAGCGGCGGATCTATGACACTCTCGCGACAGGTAGCGATGGTTCTCATGGTGGCCAGTCTGGCTGGCTGCACCGAATTCGGTGGTGGCTTCGGGGGCAGTACTGGAGGCTATGGCTATCCCGTCAATGGGGGTTATTCCCCCAACTACGGCTATCGGGGCCCGTATCCGAACTACGGGTATCAAGGGACCTATCCGGTCTATGGGTATGGCGGGAACTACCCCACCACCATCTACCGTGAAGAAATCTATCCCCTTTACGGCTATCAGCCGGTTTACCCGAATTACGGTTACAGACCGAATTATCCCCGCTATGGATATCGAGGGAATCAACCGTTCTACGGGTACCGTGAGGGCTACCCGAACCATCATTATCAGGAACGCTATCCCCGTTACGGCCAGCATGGGGGGAACATGGGTGGCGGCTATCGCCAACCCCAATGGCGCCCGCCCATGACGCAGACCCAGAAGGATCTCAATACGATCTATGACAACCGGAACAGGATTTCCAGGCTGCCACCCCAGCAGCAACAGCGAGTCATCCAGCGGGCGCAGGAACTCCAGGGCCAGAGATCAAGGGAGCTTGATCGTTATGGTCAGCAACGTCGGGGTCGCTGGTAAACAGAGCTGTTGGCTATTCCGGCACCGGACTATCGAATCCAAGGGTGCTGGAGTCGCGACGTGCTATGCCAAGGTCATGGGTGCACGCCCGAGCGTTCAGCCTGGCTTTGCTTTTGCCAGGCAAAGTGCCCGTTTGTCTGAATCCCGGATAAAACCGCAATGGGATTGGCCGCCACCTGCTTCCGCCCTGCATTGCGACTGGAGATCCGATTCCCGAATGAATCCACATTGCGACGGGTCGCTGCCGGCGGTTCCTTGGCAATACGCTCGTAGGTCTGGATCACGAATGAAGCCGCATTGGGTGACATCCCCGGCTGCGGCGGGAAGGGCGATAAAGAGCAGCGCCAGTATTTTGTAGGGCATGTCTGGTAGATTTGCGTTTCTGTCTTCGGTCAACCGTGGTCACAGAAGGCCCGCAGAAAGTCTTAATCAATTCATTTTCCGTTGGAGATTGTTCGCATGCTAGGAGAGAAACACGACTTGGTTCATGAACTTCCTGAGTTTAAGGACCGCATTCATGAGCTTAAAACATCAAACCGTCACTTTGCGAAGCTCTTTGACGAATATGATGAAATCGATCATCAGGTTCGCCGCTGCGAAACCGAGGTTGAGGTTCATTCGCACGACTTTGTTGAGGGCTTGAAGAAGCAGCGACTCGCCCTGAAAGATGAGCTGTTTCAGATGCTACGCGAAGGTCAGTAGGTTGTTTTGAGGTTGGTGCTGATGCCCAAGGCGCTTCACCTTGTGTCATCCAAATACAGAAGCTGGGGCGGGTAGGATGGGAGCAAGATAAAGAGTGCCCCAACTACTTGATCTAATCTGAGAGCATGGCGGAGAGGGAGTCTATCGAATCATCCTCTGTAAGCCGCATTATGTAAGGATTTAGTGCAATCTAGATTTGGAGTTGCCCCCAATGTTGCCCCCACTCTGTGTGCGCTGCCCACAAAAAACCCCGACGCATGGCCTCCCGCTCATAAAGGTCGGGCCGGTCGCGTTTCAGTCGGCGCTTGGTGTAGTCGGTTGTTCCTCCCTTCGGTTTAATGTTTGCATTACAAACATTTCCAGAAGGACGCCCAACTGTCCCTAACTCCCCCCGATTTCCCTCCAGCGCCCTGACACAAAAAACCCGCCTTTCAGCGGGTCCAGGCGACTTATCCGAATGAAACTCCGTCGCGCCAAAGTCAGTTTTGCATCAGCTCCTCGATGACCCTCTCCAGGGTCGCCGCGCTGACCTTCAGCCCATGAAATCGAGCCGCCATGTAGATGCGGTGGGGGTCAATCACAACTGCCTGTGAGCGCCCTAGCGCGCGGCTGATGTAGCTCGAAACGAACTCTCTCGCCAGGTGAAGTTCAAGCCGGTCGGATGGGGTCATGGGGCCGTCTAAAATGAAGTCCCGGCCATCACCCGCTCGCGGGCCGGGGTTCGCTAACCCAGGGAAAACCAAAACCCTGCGCGGGTGAATTAGTTCAGCATCTGCGCCACATGCGGCGGGATGCGGTATTTTTCGCGCCCGGTCCGGTGGGCCAGTTCAGCAATCACAATCGCCTCGACGACCAGCAGGTCATCCATCGAAAGCGAGCTGATCCATTCGCTTGCCTCGACTTGGGCCTGGCCTGGTGGCAGCGTCCGAAAGCGTCGTCGTGGTTTAAGCATGGCGTGTCGCCCGGTTATCCCATGCCTGAATCGGCTTGAATGATCTGGATTCGCGGCGGCGGATTTCGGCCTGAACCAGTCGTTCAGTTTCCCTAAGCTCATCCAATGGCATACGGCCCAGAAGGATTTCAGCCTCGCGCTCAGTGCGCTTTCGTCTGTGGTCTACCATCTGCGCCCCCGGAATCTGCCGCTCGGCATTGCCTCGCCAATCTCATCAGCCGGATCAGGAATCGGCGGGATGATGGCCCGCATGACCGGTGCGCTTACCGTGTGGCCGGTAACTGTCTCCGGTGGCTTGAATCGTGCGCCAACCGTGTTCGGTGGCTTGAATCGTTTCTTGGGTTTTCGCATAGGAGATGCCTCTGTGAATTAGGCCCGGATTTCGGTAACGGCGGCTCCGGGGTGGCCGATGGCCGGGTGTCTGAAGTCCGGCCAAATCAGAGAATGTCGTCGACCATCTGCCTGAACAATCGCAAGTCAAACTCAGCGCAATCATCACCCTCGATGACGACTGCTCCGGGTTGCTGCTCCTCATCGTTGCGAATGACCAGCCGTGCGTGACGCATGGACCGGGTGGTCTTCATGGTGGCTTGCAGCGCCCCAACTTTTGCCGGGTCCGGTTGCCGGTGCCAAAGGTGAACGACAACGCCCTCCACTGGCTCCGGTCTCCGAGGTCTTGCGAACTGGAAGCCCATCAGCTGCTTAGGCTCATCTTCACAACGCCGCGCCGGGACAGCGGGACCACACTGAAGGCGTGTTCTACCCTCATCTGAAGCCCATAAGCCGCTGAACGGCGGTTGTTGAGGTCAATGGTCGGGGTCAGGCTGAATCCAGCCAAACCAAGCGCCGGGGTACGCGCCGGGTCAGCGAAGACGAAGCCAGAAGACACGCGGCCACTGGTGAGGATGCGGATACCGCGTGCGGACAAGTTCGACAACTCGATGGAACTGTTCACATCCCATCCAGCCGGAACCACGACCACGCTCGGCTGTGCGTCAACCATTTCTCCGTCCGAATAGGTCTGGCCAGCCAATGCCTCAAGTCCATCAGCCAATGCCGCTGTCACGCTGGCAGAGGTGATGCTGTTGGTCGAATCGAACCACGCTTGACCATCATTAAGGGTTGCGCCGGTTTCCAGCGCCCCGAAAACTGCGCTCGCCTCTTTTCGGTAACAGGCAGCAATCAGGCCATCGGCTGACCGGGCGAAGACGCCGCTCAAGTCATTGGTGATGCTCTCGACGGTCAATGACAGGATGGAACCAAACCGCTTAATGATGGTGGTTTCATGCTCAATGTCGAGGGTGCTTTCCCGAATGTCCTCGAATTCGCCGCCTTCGATGACCTCCTCGACTTGCAAGCCATCCAGAGCAGTCAGGTATTGCTGCCGCATGTAATTGCGAGCGGGCAGGATTCGGCAAAAAGCTCGATGGTCGGGTGTCGGAAACTCGCGGCTGACGACATTCAACGCCGGGGACAACAGGTCGGTGAGTCCGCTTCTGGTGTACCAGGCTGAAGGCGACGAACGTCCAGTCTCATCGGGACTGATAGAGCGAACCAATGCCTCTAGCGAACGCTCGCCGTCATCCAGACTGCGAATGTCGAGTAATGCCGGGTCAGCGTTTTTTGTCAACGAACCGGTCACTTGTTCCTGCACATACTGGGCAGCAGCACGTCGGGCAACAGCGGGGGGTAGGCGGGTTAGAAAATGTGGCTGCATGGTGGTTACTCCGGCTGAGACAGACCACGACCGGAGTTGAGTCCGCTGGCGAGGTCGAAAACTCTGTATCCGTCTGGCTCAACGGAAAAACATTTCGCGCCCTTGTGGGGTGCCGGATAGGTAATCGGGGTGGCCGTTCCTTTTTCGGAAACGTCGAAGGCGACAATTTTGAAGGCGACTTGCCTGCCTTCAGCGTTCAGATAGATCAGGTGTCGGTCGTAAGCGGATGGAACGATCATGTGGTGAATCCTCAGAAAGTTTGTGGGGTGTCTGAGGGTCACAATAAATGTGCAGGCTGTGAAATGTAACCGGCTGTTATTTCAGGATATTGTGATACTGCCGGGGTGTTTCAGGTAGGCGATGGATGCGGTCAGCACTGGCAAGCCAGGGGATGCTAGTGCGTCTGCCCTGGTGCAAACGCTTGGCCTCACCAGCCATCAGCCTCGCCTGCCCTGAATGGGACCAGATACCCAATGTGGGAGCGTTCTCGCGGATCACCTGGTCGCGCTCCGCGATGGCCTTACGGCCCAGCAGCCCAAGTGCCTGATCTGATGGCGTGTCGCAGTAAATGATGGCGTTGATTGCATCCAACAGCCAGCGGTGTGACGCCGGGGGGAGGTCTGCGCCGGATTCCAACAAGGCGGCAATGTGGGTCAGTCGTTCAATGCTCATTTCGGCAAACCACACTCGGCAAGCTCGAAAAGACACTCACGCACCAATAACATGGCCTCCCGCTCGATCGCCTGTTGAGTCTCACAGGCAGGGACAGCGGCGGCTAATCGGCCAGGGAGGTTGAGCATTTTTCCCCTCATGCGCCCGATCATGTCCTCCCAGCATTGTTGAACGGCATCGGCGGGAATCAGCTTGCTGCGCTTTACCTGAAGCTCGATTTCAGCAAGGCTGGCCAGTGCTTCCTCGCGGCGGGCACGGGCCTGGTTGTAATCGGCCTGCGCTTCCTGCTTTTCCGGCTTGGGTTGGTTGGGTTTGCGCCCAGCTCCGGGACGGTAGCCGCCGTGTCCGGTGGGTAATTTCTCAGTCATGCGTGTTGCCTGCTTTGAATATCAATCAATTTTGTATCGAGACGCTAACGAAACATCGAGGTCTGCACCACCCGCAACCAGGACGCCCAGGAAGGACCCGCGAGTTTTTCTGGGTCCTCCCTGGAAAGGTCCGCCGGGGGAAGTGCGTAAGTCGATTTTTCACCAGCGTCTGCCCCGAAACTTGCTGATTTCCGTTCACAATTCAATCAGCGCCCGCCAACTGCTCGGAATCCCCCTGCCGCCCTGAAGGTGAACCGGTCCGTTCCGTAGCAGCAACTCAATAAGCTGGTCGGGTCGCGTGTCCAACATCGCAGCAATCCCGATGACATCCCACAGCGGACGGCCATCGAAGTTGCTGACGATGTAGGGCGCTGGCAGGTGGCCACTGATAATCAGCCGTTGCGCTTCCAGGTGAATTGGCGGGGTTGGGTGGTCTGTTTGCATGACTTAGAGCGTGATTGTTTCGTCTGCAAAGTCATCATGCGCCGGTGCCGTCGCCCTTTTCGCAAATTCGGCATAAGCCCGGTTCTGCTCGCGGCCTGAATCGGAACCGTAGTTCCGTTTTACCTTGCCATCGTAGTCGCCGCGCTTTTTTGCAATCCCGTATGCCGTGATGATCGCTTGTGCAGTCAGTGACAGACCATTCCGCTCCTGCCCGTCCTTCTGGTAGGTGGTTGGCTTGAGCGCGCCCGTGGCTGATACCGCGTCGCCCCTGCCGAGTCTTGCCAGCTTCCCGGCCTCGCTACCGAATGCAGCAATCTGGACGAAGGCTGACTCTTGGTCGCCTGTTTCCCGGTTCTGACCGCACGGGCAGCGGACCACGGCATTGGCCCACTCTGTTCCTGACTTGGATGTTCCGGCCTTGGGATCGGTGACCAGGGTGCCGATGATAAGTGCGTTAATCATGCTGATGCTCCTTAAATTCGCTGCAAATATGTCTGTCTGTCGCCCACCAGCCACCCGCTGGAATGCCTGAGTCCACGCCAGCGCCACAGCGGGCGATACCGACATGGACGTTCGCATACGTGCAATCAGAGCAAGTCACTCTCTTGGGCTTCGGGTTCATGCGCTGGACGAACAATCCCTGCTCCACGCTTTCCACTTCAACTAGCCTTTGGATGCCCGATGGTGTCCAGCAGGTCACGATGATTAGGAGGGTTTCGTTGTCTGGTTCAAGATCGTTGCCAGACTGCGATGGCTGAAGAACCAGCCGTGAAAGCGACTGATTCAAATTGATTTCGGGCGGGTGGCTATGGCTTTTTTGGCTAAAGCGGCTAATTGAGTCCTGATCTGGGTCGAATTTAGCCAAATTAGCCAGATATGCCATAGCCATGCTGGTGGATTCATTTTGCATCGGCATTACCTCGCAGGCGGTAATCAGGGTGCTTGCCGTCAGTCGCTACGGCCACAACCTGCCGGTGATCGACCAGAACATCCATGATCCCGGCCAATTCCTTCGCGGTCGGTCGGGGTCTTGGGGATCGTTGCTGAATATCTGCAAAGGTGAATTGATCCTTGCCCTTGCTGTCGCGCTCCTTGGTCATCCAGTCCAGCACGCGGCGGGCTGGCGCCAGTGCGTTGTCCTCCCCGGCGGATCGTTGGGATGCAACGGCTTGCTCCAGGAAGTAAAGGCCCAAGGCAGTGCCCCGCTTCATGGTTTCAAGGCTCATTCCAGACTGAGGCTGCTGGAGTACGCCGGGACTCATGGCGACGTGCAGGATCAAAGCCAGCTTTACCGTTTGACTGGTCGCTTTGCTGGCGATGTCACGCACATCGGCATAGTCACCTTCGTTACCCATCATTTGCTCAATGGCGTTATGGAATTGACGACGATGCTCGGCGGCTTCAGCCGATAAGGTGACGCGGTGCGGCTGATCCAACTGCTCATCCAGTAGGTCACGAACCATCGCGTTGTACGCGGCCAATGCCTTGCCGTTCAGCCCTTGCTCGTGCTTTTCCTCCATGCGGGTGCCGACCAATGACGGAAGCCAGACGGGGAAGATTCGCGCCAATGCACCAGAGGCTCTCAGGTTGGGATGGCGTGCTGCCTGCAGATACTTGTCGGGCTGCACCATGACGCAGACGTTGAGGCATGGATGCAGGATGACCCCATGCTCTTGCCCGCCTGACTCTGCGCTTCCCACCCTGTCGCGGGTGATGGTGTCGCCAGATATGCCGGCCAGGATAGTGCCGTCGCCGGTCCTGCCATCGCCGGAGTATTTCCCCATGATGGAATCAATGACCGGACGCCCCTCTCCCGATTGGATCGAATACTCGCCGCCGTGTTGCTCCATCAGCTTGAACAGCACCTGCTCGGTGTAATCCGAGGTGAACTTGCGCGGGTGCATGGGTAACGGTTGCAGCTCCACGCGCAACTGAGATACCTGTCGGGCTATTTCCTGACGCTCCAGTGAGGTCTCGGCTTTCTCGGCATCCTTGTGCAGTTTTTTGATTCTCGCCTGAACAACAGCGTTGTTTGCCTCAGCATCAAAAAGCTTTTCGTTGTAGCGCTCCTGCATATCCTCGATGTACTTGATGAACGGATATTGCAGACGCTTGAACGGAGGTGATTTGCGTTCGCCACTGGCTGCAATCAGGCAGAAGAACAATGCAGGGAAATGATCTAGACCATCGCGCTCCTCGACAATCGCGCTCTTTCCGATGGCTGTGGCCAGCATAGACAGTGCAATCGTCGCGGGTGACTCAACAGGCACTTTGTCAAAGCGAGACACTTCCTGAGCGGCTCGCGCCAGTGATTCCGGGAGCGCATCCAATGGAAATGCAGGAAGTTTCTTCAGGGGGTCTGCGGTTAGCGGGATCGGATCACCGCTAATTTTGCCCCGGTCAATCTCAACTGCCCGGGCTGCCTTTTGCTTGTCGCCCCCATGCTCAAGGATCGAATAGACCTCGAAAGCATCGTTGCAAGGCTGTCTCGCAAGCGGATCATGTTCTCCGTGATGCGAATGGACCAACCAGCGGCCATCATCACGAGCGGCATACAGATGGACGCCAGGAACATCGGTGGTTGATGTTGGAGCCAGAAGACGATAGGCCTGTTGTCCGTTGACTCGATCAAAAGCCTTGAGGATGTAACCGTGATCCTCCAGCAGTTCTATCATGGTGTCCGGATTCCCATTAGCGGCAATGAATCGCCCTATGGGTGTACTTGGATCAGCTGGTGAAGATCGGCCCGCCGTTAGCCTCTCACGCGGCCTGGTGGCTTTCCTGTCGTCTTTCCACTTCGCCGTTACCTGCTCGATCAATTCACGGGTGATCGGATCGGCGTCCGTGCCGTCGATAAACTGAAACGGCGCTTCAGCAGACCGGATACGCGGGAAAAACCAAGGTTGTGCCCACGTCCCGTTCTCCTTCGCATTGGCGACGAAACAACCATGCGCCTGCATTTCAGACACCACCTGATCGGCCATCGCCAGCAATTCGTCATGCGTCCTGATCGGTGCCGGGATAATGGCCCTCCATCTGAAAAACTGCCTGTCTGGATCGTTTGAATGACTGGTATAGATGACATGGGGCACACCCCTAGCTTGCAAGGCTTCGTGCGCAACATTGGGAGCCGGTGCCCCTTCATGCACTTCGCCGGTGTCCGGGTCTATGCGCTTGTCGCCGTCGATAATCAGCACATCAGCACGGGTAATATTCTCGTTCGAGCGGGTTGGCTTGCTGAACGGCCCACGGACGAAATAGGAGCCTACCTTGGTGCCTATTTCAGCCTGACTGAATAGCTCTGCCAGGTCGTCAATAGACCCCGCCCAAGGTTTCAGTACCTGGACAGCACTATCGGCGGCGGTATCGCAGATGGATAGATGGATCTGGTTAGCGGCCATCAGTCGCCACTCCCACAGCCGCCAGGACTGACTCGTTGGTGATGACGCGGGTTTCGATCATCCCGATGATCGCGGTTCCGGTGATCCAGCCCCACAGGATTGCCGTTAACAGGCACCCGGCAATTTCGGTTAGAATCGGCTTGACGTTTTTGAATTTACCCCTCGGTTTGGTTCCAGCCTGCCGGGGGTTTTGCTTTTTAGAGGCTTGCATCGTGTGTGCCTCCCTTCGCCAAATCCGCCAGCAGCGCGTCGCCGATCGACTTTCCCGAGTGTGGGTAGGCCTGAAGCATCAGCGTCAAATTCTCAAGATTGAACTCCATCGGCTCGCCATCTGAGTCGAACACGTTCCGCCAGTTGGTCAGAAGCTTCATCAGAATTTCAGCGCAGCGGGCCTGGTCGGTATTTCTCCAAAGATCGACAGCACCATCGCGCAATATCGCTCCGATGGACTTGTTCAGATGCTTGGCCTTGACGCTGAAGCGGTGCCCGACCGTTACAGCGCGTTCGTCAACGATGCGGACGGTGACGGGAAGCCACTTTTCGGGCACGGTGTCTGCGATGGCTTCGTTATCGTCGAGTACGCCGAGGTAGCGGGCCAATGCTTCGAGGTTGGCATTCTTCTCGATGCAGACGCGCTTATGGTCAACAACGGCATAGACACCAAGCTCGTTGCGGTCGGGGGTGCCTGGGCGGGTCTTCAACAGTGCACAGGCTCGAGGGGCAAGCGCCCTTCTGACACGCTTTTCGAGGGTTTCGAGAGATACGGGACGGGTAGCGGTCGGACGGATTTCGCCCTGAGATTGAGCAGCCATGTGGCCTCCTAAGAGTTTAGTTTCAGCAGCCCACCTGGTAGTAACAGGTGGGCGGGGTTCAACTACCGCTCTTAGACGGCTGGCCTCATTCCCCTTGCGGGTCTTGTATTCGGGCCTATCGCCCCGCCCAAAGTCGTATTTTGGACGCAAAAAAACCGCAAGGCTATCGGGTGCGGATGGACCGCTAAGAGAAGTAGTGCGGCTATCTTTGCCTGTCCGTGGCGGACTTGTCAAGCACAACATTGAAGCGCCCATCATGACGGCTCACCATCAATCAGCTTGCGGATATCCTCCGCCCGCCATGCAACCGTTCGTGCGCCCAGGCGGACTGGGGAGGGGAACCGGCCTGATTTGACTCCTGTGTGCCAGGTGGTACGGGAGACGGGATAAACCGCCAGGATGGACGGAAGCCTGACGAATCCAGTTTCCGGGATTGCCTTGGCCGTATACGTGGTGGGGGTGAATTTTCGCTTGCCGGATTTATCCGGCGGTCTCGCGGTCGCTGCCATGTTTGCACCTCATTGTGTGCTGTTGAACATGGCCGAATGTTCGAGTATGGATACCCTGATCCGTAGGGTACTGGAGAAAAATCGCGATTACCCTTTTTTTGCCCGCGTCTTTACTATCTTTTCGATGGCATCAACACCCAGGCCATACATGCCGGTAAGTTCCTTGATGGCCATGTCCTTGGGGATTTCGCCGTATTTCAATTTACTTTGCTTCTTCAATCGCTGGAATGTGGCAAGTAATTGCCGGTAGTTGCCTCGAATAAAATCGTTGCGGCGACTCAGGCTGATAGAGTTTCGGTGTGGTTGCCGTTTGACCTTTTTGGCGAGTATGTCAGCGACGAATTCGCGGGCAAATGGTGGAATTGGTCGGCCATTTTTCAGGCCTTCCTCAATGGTTTGAGTTTTGCCGGTTTCGTGCCAATCAGTGATGGCCGCTTTCCAGAAGAAAATATCCGCGACGGTGCCGTGCTCGCACTCGATACAGCCTTTCATACGCACCTCTACGCATGGCGCCTCTGAAGATTCTCGCCAGCCGGTGAGGTGTACCGGCTTTTCGGGAGCTACCCTAGGCGAGCCATTTCATTATATGGCCTTGCCTATTGGCACGACATTACTGTTGCTGTCCTTCAGCGTGTCCAAGTAATCGGCCCAGCTCTGCATCATGGCGACCCGCTCCTTCAGAAACTTGGTCCGGTTGTATGCGGCCCCCAGGGTATCGGGTACACGGTGGCTCAGCTGGTGCTCGATGACTTCCGGCTTGAAATGAAGCTGTTCAGCCAATAGGGTTCTGGCCATTGCCCGGAAACCATGCCCGACCATTTCCTCCTTGGGTATGCCAAGCCGCCTAAGTGCCGATAGGATGGTGTTGTCGCTCATGGGTCTGGTGGTCGTGCGTGATGACGGGAAAAGGTAGGTTCCCCGTCCAGTCAGCGGGTGCAGTTCCCGAAGAATGCTCACGGCCTGGTGAGCGAGAGGTACCAGATGATCCACCTTCGTTTTTGTTACAAGGAATCGCCAGGTCGCGGCGTCCAGGTCGATCTCCTCCCACTTGGCGTGACGTAGTTCGCCTGGTCGAACGAATACCAGCGGGGCCAGGCGCAATGCACAGGTGACGGGCAGTGTGCCGTGATAACCGTCGATCTGGCGGAGGAGTTCACCCACTCTGGCTGGATCAGTGACGGCGGGAAAGTGCGTTTTCTTGGCTTGCGGCAAGGCTCCTCTTAGGTCTGGACAAGGATCGCGCTCGGCCCGCCCGGTAGCCACTGCAAACCGCATGATCTGACTGATGGTGCACTTGGCTCGGTGTGCAGATTCGGTCGCGCCACGATGGGTCATGCGGCGAAGAATAGCCAGCACTTCCGGCCCGGTGATATCCATCACGGGTCTGCTACCCAGCCAGGGGAAGATATCGCGCTCCAGTCGCGCCATGAGGTTGGCGGCGTGTTTGGGGGTGAGTTCATGCCGTTGCTGGTGCCACTCACGTGCCAGCACTTCAAAACTATTCGCGGCCCGGTCTGATCGGGTGGCCTTGGTCGCCTGTCGGTGGATGGATGGGTCGATACCATCGGCTAACTGCTTTCGGGCTTCATCACGGCGCTCACGGGCCAGCTTTAGCCCTACCTCCGGGTAGGTGCCCAACGACAAGCGTTTTTCCTTTCCATCGAATCGGTACTTCAACCTCCACCACTTGCCACCATTCGGAGACACCTCCAGGTAGAGGCCTTTTTCGTCGGATAGCCGGTAAGCCTTGCCGGTGGGCTTGGCATTCTTGATGGTCGGGTCGTTGAGGGGCATTTGGGGGCAACTGGTCTGGGGGCAGGTGGAGTTGCCCCCAATGTTGCCCCCAGGTTTGGGGGCATGTCAACGAATCCGGCTGCATTTCGTTGAACAACAAAAAAGGCCGGAACCGTTGATTTATCTAGGTTTCCGGCCTTCTTTGGCTGTCTTTGAATGCTTTATTGGCGGAGAGGGAGGGATTCGAACCCTCGTGCCGGGTTTCCCCGACCATCCGATTTCGAGTCGGCGCCGTTATGACCGCTTCGGTACCTCTCCTTCGTCTGGGCGCTGATTGTATCCCAAACCCTGCTGCTTGAGTTCGATGAGTAGATCTGACTCAGGGCTTAACGGCGCGCCAGGAAGAATGCCCGAAGTTGGGCGCTACATACGTCGCCGAGTACGCCTCCCGTCACCTCGATGCGATGATTCAGGAACTCGGCGTCGGCCAGTTGCAGGATGCTGCCCGCCGCGCCGCGCTTGGGGTCGGTGGCGCCGTAGACGATCCGTCGGACCCGGGCATGGCTGATCGCGCCCATGCACATGACGCAGGGTTCCAGGGTCACGTATAGCGTGGTGTCGATCAGCCGGTAATTTTCCAGCACCGGCCCCGCCGCCCGCAGTGCGATGATTTCGGCATGCGCCGTGGGGTCATGCGTCGCGATGGGCCGGTTCCAGCCCTCGGCCACGATGCGGTCGGCGAGCACCAGCACCGCGCCCACTGGTACTTCGCCTGCACCCCGCGCCCGCTCGGCCAGTTCCAGCGCATGGCGCATCCAGTATTCATCCCCTGCGAACGGCTCCATGTGGCGGTGGAATTCAGTCGCGCCCAAGCGGCTCGGACGGTTTGCCGGGGACTTCGTTGATCATGCGGCGGGCGACGAGGTCAAGCAAACCGCCGGACCGGCGAGCCTCCTGCTTGAGCGCGGCCACGGCGGCCAGAGGTAGGGTTTCCAGGCGTTTGTTCATGCGGTTGGATAACTCGGCGGAGGAGGGGTTCGGGCTGGGCATTATCCGGGAATTGCGCTGGCGGGGGCAATTTTGGGAACATCCGTAAACACTCCATCAAACGCATGCCAGTGCCGTATAACAATCTGGCCATCAGTGCATGCGTACCCTCCATACCGTCCAGTACCCGGTATACCTCGGCTGGCGTCAACACGGTCGGTCATCGTTGTGGCCGCTTGGCCCGCACCACCTCGTCTAGCCAGGGAAGATCGACGCCCAGTACTTGCTTGTTAAAGAAACAGTAACGCAGCCAGCGCCTGACCTTGAGTTGAGGCGGAAACCCGCCCCTGAACGGCCGGGGCGGACAGGAAGTCCTCCACTTCCTTGGGTCCCAGTTCCCGCGGATGGCACTTGCCATGAAAGTCAATGTACCGCTTGGTCCGGTGGATGTAAGCTTGCCCGGTACGGAGACGGTAATGCCGTAAACGCAGCGCCTCCCGCATCTGGTCCAGAAAGCGAGGTGGCTTTGAGGAGGGATCATTCATGGCGGAGGAAGCGAGCATGTTACATGGCGTTTCGTTATGTTACGCTGCAGTCACCGTGCAGTCGAATTGACGTTAGGCCACACAGAACGCACCGTCCCTCTTCCCCATGCGTATCGAAGTCGACGACCTCTCCCGCGCCCAGGTTCATGCCCTGCTTGAAGAGCATCTGGCGAACATGTACGAGCTTTCACCACCGGAACAAGTCTTCGCACTGGATCTGAACAAACTTCGAGCGAAGGACATCACTTTCTGGACCGTCTGGGATGAACAGGTGCTTCTGGGCTGTGGCGCGTTGAAGGAACTCACGCCGACTCACGGCGAGATCAAGTCCATGCGCACACCAGCAGCTGCACGCGGTAGGGGTGCAGGCCGCGCCGTACTCCAGCACATCATCTTGGAAGCGCAGCAACGTAGCTACACGAAACTCAGCCTCGAGACCGGAACACACGCTGCTTTTCAACCGGCTCACAACCTCTATCGCAGCAAAGGTTTCGTCATGTCGGGTCCGTTCGGCAGCTACCTACCAAACGAGCACAGCGTATTCATGGAGCTTCGGCTCAGTGGCAGTGTGGCCTAACCCCTCGCTCAAGCGGAGCGCCAACGGCAGGCCACCAGGCCCGGGCCGGTGGTACGCGGTACATTTTCACCGTCCCGGGCCTGGTGGCCTGCCGTTGTCACCCGGTTAGCTCGAACGTTAGATGACGGAGGCACCTCGTGGCATACTCGTTTCGAATTCGATTTAATCGCTCCCCCACGGACACGATTCAATGTGCTGAAAATGAGTTATCCGTGTCGGTGGCTGACAAGCGGTTGTCTATCGTTCTGCGCGCACGCCAAGATGATTTGCCGATTCGGGACTCAGATCAATTGGCGCTGGTCGGCTCCGGCTACGAAACTGAAAACGATGCAAACACTGCCGGTTCGCGATTACAAGATGCATTGATGGTGGCTCTTGCCAGAGTTCGCGTTGGCGCCGATTTTGGCCATCGCGCGGCAAAAGGGATGTTTACGCATCACGGGTTGAAGTGGGTTGAGGAACAGATCGGGCAAAGAGTTCTGAACAATATCCACGGTCTGATGGTCTTTCAGTCAGAGCCAAAACCACGTTTTGCGTCGACAAACGCTCAAATGACTCGTGGAGCGAGCCCGGAGATATTTATGGCTGCTTTCACGCAGGCCATCACTCTCCAACCACAAATCTCTGAACGTGATTTGTTGGCCTATACGCTATTTAACGCTTCGTTCTTCCAACCTACTGCGGATAGCCGCTTTCTGCTGCTTGTCATGTCCATCGAGGCGCTGATTGAGCCAGCCCTTCGGTCGTCTGATGCGCAAAATCACGTGGCGTCGTTAATCGAGCAAACAAAATCTTCATCGCTTCCGGTTAAAGAACGCAATTCAATTCTCGGTTCATTGCGCTTGCTTCGTCGGGAGTCAATAAATCAAGCCGGTAAGCGTTTTACAGCCGAGCGACTGGGGGGCAGAGTGTACGGAGATAGAACCGCTCCGGATTTTTTCAGTTATTGCTACCAGATGCGAAGCAACCTTGTTCATGGAAATCTTCCGGTGCCAACATTCGAGGAAGTGGGCGGAGTAGCGGCAACACTAGAAGTTTTCGTTTCCGATCTATTGACAGGTCCGGTTCTTGGATACCCAGCGCAATGAACCATCTGTCATCTAACATTGCGCTCAACCGGACCAGCGCAAAAGGCCGCGCAGACCGGTTAGCTTCACGTTAGCCCTACCTCGGTATTTGCACTATGGATATTCGATTTCTTTCAAGCAACGAACACAAGATCCTCGAGGTAGGGGCAATCCTAGGTCCTGTCGGAGTGCATATTGTCCCTGCTTCAATCAAGATCGAGGAAATCCAAACGGAGGATGTTCAGCGCTTGGTAAGAGATAAAGTCTTGAAGGCATTCGAGCAGATCGGGCGGCCAGTGTTCGTTGAACATACTGGTTTGCACTTACCAGGCCTAAATGGACTGCCTGGTGGCCTGACTCAAATTTTTTGGGATCGACTGCAAGCCGATTCTTTCGTCTCCCTTGTGAAAAACCTTGGTAGCCGCCTAGTAACGGCAAAGACCGTCATCGGCTACTGTGATTCGCGGACTATTCATTACTTCGAGGGGGAGGTTTCTGGCACTGTGCCAGATGCCCCCGCTGGCCCACGAGATTTCCAGTGGGATTGTGTTTTTGTGCCTGACGGGTTCTCACAAACATTCGCAGAACTCGGAAACAAGAAAAACGACATTTCTATGCGCCGCAAAGCGCTTGACCAATTTGCTGCGTTTCTTCGCGGGGGGAAGTAATGGATCAGCTAATTCAAGCCTATCGCGCCAAGCGCCTAATTCTCTTCGTTGGCGCCGGTGTTTCCATGGGGCTTGGCCTTCCGTCTTGGCGCCAATTGGTAGACCACATGGCCAAAGAGCTCGACTTCGATCCCGACATATATCGAACCTTCGGGAGCGATTGGACTCTTGCTGAGTTCTATCGCATCAGTAAAGGACAAATCGGCCCGCTCAGAAGCTGGATGGATCGGGAATGGCATGCGTCATCGACGGACATATCGAAATCGCGTATCCATGAGTTGATAGCCACTTCTGACTTCGATCTTATCTACACCACGAACTACGACCGATGGATTGAACGTGCCTTTGATCACCACAAGAAGCCCTATTCAAAGATCGCTAACGTTGGTGATCTCTCGTCGATAGCAAAGGACAAAACTCAGATAGTCAAATTTCATGGCGATTTCGACGATGACACTTCTATTGTCCTAGACGAGACAAGTTACTTTGAGCGACTTGAATTCGAGTCTCCATTGGACATCAAGCTACGTTCCGATGTGCTTGGTCGATCCGTATTGTTCATTGGCTACAGCCTTGACGACATCAACATCAGGTATCTCTTCTATCGCCTAGCGAATCTGTGGAAAAAGTCCGCTAGGGGTGCCCCGCAACCAATGTCGTATATTTTTTCCCCGAAGCCCAATCCAGTACAGCAGGCCGCACTTGCACAATGGAACATTGAGATGATCTCTGCAGCGGTGGATGACCCAGGCAAAGCTTTGGTCGAACTCTTGGAGCAATTGAGATGACGAGGGCTAACACTGCGGTGCAGGGGAAGATTCCGCTGCGCGATTAAGCCGTTAACCCTTCGATACTTTAGGCTGGAGACATTCATGCACGAGACAATCGCAGTAGTGTTTGACTTTGACGACACCCTTGCACCCGACAGTACATCTGGCTATTTGAGCCAAGCTGGAATAGCTGACCTCACTTCCTTTTGGAAGAAGGATGTTGCCACCTTGACAGAAGACGACTGGGACCCAGTTCCTGCTTATCTGTACAAAATGATAGAAGCCTCACAGACGAAGCGTGTACACAAGATTACGAAAGAAAGCCTTGTCGAGTGGGGAAAGCGCCTGCCACTACATGAAGGTGTCTCTGAACTATTTGCAAGATTAAAAAAAGTTGCAAAGGATGCAAATCCAAGGGCGAACCTAGAGTTCTATCTCATCAGTAGCGGCATTGGCGACATCCTCCGCAGCACTCCCATTGCAAATGAATTTACCGACATATGGGCATCTGAGTTCGCCTACGGAGCAGATGGTGGAATCAGTTTTCCAAAGAAGATCGTCAGCTTCACAGACAAAACACGGTATCTATTCCATATTCAAAAGGGACTAATTGGTCCTCAGGCGCGAGGCAAGCCCTTTGATGTGAACAAAAAGCTGAAGCCAGAGCAAATTCGGATACCCATCGATCACATGATCTTCGTCGGTGACGGCTATACAGACATACCATGCTTCTCTCTGGTCAAGAAAGATGGCGGGGTATCAATTGCCGTTTTCGACAAGACTCATGGTGAAAAATGGGGGAGTGCATACCAATTCGTTCATGACGGAAGGGTTAGCAATCTTCTGTCTGCAAACTACTCTGAACATTCTGATCTATCGATATTCTTAGGCATGGCTGTTAAGAAGCTCGCGACTGATATTGCGGTGTCAAGTGGTACATATCAGGGCTAACCCATCAATCCACAGGACGCTGCGCGATGAAGCCGCGCAGCGCCTGTGATTTCAAACGTTAGGCCTCATGAACTCCAGCGCCACCCTACCCACAGATCGAATTCCTGAACTCGTTTGCCGGCTTTACTCGCTCGTGGCCGAATTCGAGTCGCTATTCCCAGGTCGGAAGTTCACACCAGATGGTCATCTCGTCGGTAGCATCGGGGAAGTGCTTGCCGCACATCGATACGATCTTTCCTTGTATCCCGCTTCATCTGAAGCCCATGATGGAAGCACCAGGGACGGAAGGCAAGTCGAGATCAAAGCAACTCAGGGGAACACAGTCGCCCTTAGGGCCGAGCCGCAGCACTTGATCGTTCTGCACCTAAGCAAGGAAGGTCACGCCACAGAGGTCTTCAATGGTCCAGGCGCACTTGTGTGGGCCAGTTGCGGTGCAATGCAAAAGAACGGACAGCGTCCTGTGTCACTTTCAAGGCTACGCAAACTTATGGCGCTGGTTTCCACAGAGCAACGTTTGCCGGCGCGTGCATGAGGCCTAACCATTCGCTCAACCGGACCCATTGCGGCATGCGGCAACGGTCCGGTTAGCTCAAACGTTAGGCCACACCAGAAGAACGCAATGGCACCCCCTTCATTCCAAATCCACGCCAAGGGCTATGCTGGCAACTGACTTGACCCGCTGGTTCGCCCAATTCGCCTCTTGTCCTGCCCCGTAGTGTTGCGATGATCGGCTTCGGTGACGACTGACGGCGGGGTGAATGGGCGGATCATGCGAACCGTATCCACCACTCGCCGGCATCGCCAAATGCGCCTGACTTCAAGGTCTATCGAGGTTTCCCCATACATGCGTTCAACGATGTTCTGGCCTGGCTGGCGTCGATGTTTCATGCCTTGACCGGCAAGCTGATCCATATCTGGGAGAAGCATGCGCGTCCCTTGCTGCGGGTGCTAGGCGCCTGTATCTGGAGCGTGCTGGTGCTGCTGGTCGGCGCCGGCCTGATGCTGCTGAGCGGGCAGGGGCAGGAAATCGCCTTGCGTACCGGTTCGAATGCCTGGTTTGCCCTGGCCGCGCTGGTGGGCCTGATCCTGTGGGCGGTGCATAACTGGTTTGGCGCCCGCCGCATCCTGGACTTGCTGGAATTCGACAAGACGACTAGGGAGAAATGCAACGGTTGCGCCTGAGCCTGTGCATGACGATGGAACAGGTCCACCCCATGACCGATCCCGCGCAGTCAGGCTGTCAATAGCGGCTTCGGTCTGGGCCGCAACCCGGCAGGACGAAGCGAGACCTGCTGTCGGTTAGCGGGTCATCCTCATTCCCACTCGATCGTCGCGGGTGGTTTGCCGGAGATGTCGTAGGTGACGCGGGAGATGCCGGGGACTTCGTTGATGATGCGGCGGGAGATGAGGTCAAGGAAGTCGTAGGGCAGGTGCGCCCAGCGGGCGGTCATGAAGTCGATGGTTTCCACGGCCCTCAGGGCAATGACGTAGTCGTAGCGGCGGCCGTCGCCCATGACGCCGACCGACTTGACCGGCAGGAAGACGGCAAAGGCCTGGCTGGTCTTGTCGTAGAGGTCGTGTCGGTAGAGTTCCTCGATAAAGATGGCGTCGGCCTTGCGTAACAGATCGGCATAGCTCTTCTTGACTTCGCCGAGGATGCGTACGCCCAGGCCGGGGCCGGGAAAGGGGTGGCGGTGGATCATCTCGGCGGGTAGACCCAATTCCAGGCCAAGCTTGCGCACCTCGTCCTTGAACAGTTCGCGCAGCGGCTCGACCAGCTTGAGCTTCATGTGTTCGGGCAGGCCGCCGACGTTATGGTGCGACTTGATGACATGGGCCTTGCCGGTCTTGGAGCCGGCCGATTCGATCACGTCCGGGTAGATGGTGCCCTGGGCCAGCCAGCGGGCGTCGGAGAGTTTGGCGGCCTCCTCGTCAAAGATTTCCACGAACAGCCGGCCGATGATCTTGCGCTTCTGCTCGGGGTCGGTCACACCCGCCAGTTCCGACAAGTAACGGGCTTCGGCATCCACCCGGATGACGCGCACACCCATATGTTTGGCGAAGGTGGCCATCACCTGATCGCCCTCGTTCTGGCGCAGCAGGCCGGTATCCACGAAAACGCAGATGAGCTGGTCGCCAATCGCACGATGCAGAAGCGCCGCGACCACGGACGAATCGACGCCGCCGGACAGGCCCAGGATGACTTGATCCTGGCCAATTTTTGCACGCAGGTTGGCGATGCTGTCCTCGATGATGTTTCGAGTATTCCACAGCGCTTCGCAGCCACAAATGTCGGTGACAAACCGGCTGAGCAGGCGCTGGCCTTGCCGGGTGTGGGTCACCTCGGGGTGGAACTGGAGCGCGTAGAAATGGCGGTCTTCATCCGCCATGCCGGCAATGGGGGCGCTCTCGGTCGAGGCAATCAGCTTGAAGCCGGGGGGTAGTTCCGTGACCTGGTCGCCATGACTCATCCAGACATCAAGCAAGCCATGGCCCTCGGGCGAGGCATGATCCTCGATATCGGTGAGCAGCCTCGAATGGCCCCTTGCCCGCACCTGGGCATAGCCGAACTCGCGATGGGCGCACGCTTCCACCTTGCCACCCAGTTGCTCGGCCATGGTCTGCATGCCGTAGCAGATGCCCAGGACGGGGACCCCTTGCGTGAAGACCAGGCCCGGCGCCCGAGGTGAGTCTGTCTGGGTAACCGTCTCCGGTCCCCCTGACAGGATGATGCCGCGGGGGGCAAATTCCCGAATGTAATCCTCGTTGCAGTCCCACGGATGAATTTCGCAATAGACGCCGATCTCGCGAACGCGTCGGGCGATCAGCTGCGTGTATTGCGATCCGAAGTCCAGGATCAGGATCTTGTGGGCGTGGATGTTCTGCATAGTGTCTTCCTGCCCGTTCGGGTGAAGAAAATCCCGGCGAGCGGGACTGATTGAAGAAGGTGTTTTGGCCGTTTTGTCTGAGC
>JBIIEQ010000126.1:0-4900 GCA_044237765.1 Methylococcaceae bacterium
CACTGGAGCCCTCTCGATCCATCAGCATCACGGTCGCCCGTTCTTCAGGTTTCAATTGTTCGTAATGTTTTCCCATCGCAACACCATACACGGTCGGGGTGTTGCACTTGGTTTTTGAGCGCGCCGGGTCAAACGGCATACGGGGAGGCATGCAGGTTGCCAATGAGCAATTGAGTGGAACGGCATCACAGGGGGCACCTCGCAGGGTTTATGTGGCAGATTTCAAACTGGATGCGTCCACGATCAAAACAGACTCGGGCCTGGGTGGGGTTCCTGATCAAGTCGAGCAGACGGGTGGTTTGCTGGGGCGCTTAAGTCAACGAAAGCTGTTTCAGTCGGGCATCAGCGGTTCGCCCGAGGAAAAGGCTCATCAAATCGTAGATTTGATGGCCGAGGATCTGGTTAAAAGCCTGCAGGAGAAAGGGCTTGCCGCTGAGCGCATCGGATCGATTTCGGGAACCTTGCCCAAGGATGGCTGGCTGATTCAGGGCAATTTCACTGATGTGGATGAGGGGAATCGCATGGAGCGATCTGCCATCGGGTTTGGGTTTGGATCGACGCAGATGGAGGTCCAGGTGGGCGTGAGTGACCTGGCCAGCCCGCAACCGACTAAGCCGATCATGAGCTTCGGAACTGTCAAGGACCCGAGCATGGTGCCCGGTGCCGCCTACAATCCCTATGCGCTGGCCGTGAAATTCCATATGCAGAAAAAGGCGACCGGAGAAGATATTCAGAAAACGGCTGACCTCATCGTCGACGAGCTTTCAAAACACAAGGACGATTTCAAGGCAGAAGCCAAGAAGAATGCCAAGTAGTGTTACTCACGATACGGCAAACCGACTGGATAAGGGATATTTCTGGTCGGTTGATGACCAGGAAGACAGTGAGATTGTTCACCTATGCGGTTATCTCTCGAGCAATCGCACGTAACAGCGACTTTTGAACCATCAGCTGGTGTGAGATCATCGCTGATAGGGTGGGTGAATGTGCTCTCCAGCAATTTATTTACGGTCTTGATGATCGCATCAGCGGAAAATGGCCTCACATCCACCGCCGGAGATACCAACCCACCTCAAGTGAAGTAACTTTTTATATCCCGTATCTTTGATGAAGACTGGATCACCGTTTCAGACGGCCTCGCCACATCGCTATGCGACCGTGAATGGCGTGCGTCTTCACTATGTCGAATATGGCAAGGGTCCGCTGATCGTGCTCCTGCATGGTTTTCCGGAGTGCTGGTACGCCTGGCGCTACCAGTTGCCGGCCTTGGCTGAGGCCGGTTATCGGGTCGTTGCGCCGGATCTTCGGGGCTACAACCTCTCCGACAAACCCAAGGGGGTCGCTGCGTACCGATTGGAGTGTCTGGTTGGGGATGTGAAGGCATTGATCCAGGCCCTGGGTGAAGACAGCGCCGTTGTCGTCGGTCACGACTGGGGTGGCGTGATCGCCTGGCAACTCGCCATGACTGACCCGCAGGTGGTCAAGAAACTGATCATCCTCAACGCACCCCATCCACAGCGCTATCTGGAAGCATTGAAAACGCCCGGGCAACTGCTTCGCTCATGGTATGTATTGTTCTTCCAGGTGCCATGGCTGCCGGAGCTGCTGATTCGCGGCTTCGGGTTTGCCGGTCTGCGGCAACGACTCCTGAATGAGCCTGTTCATGCCGATGCCTTCGATGAGGCCAGCGTGAAGGTGTATCAGCAAGCCTTGGCGCAGCCGGGCGCTCTTACGGCAGCCCTCAACTATTACCGGGCGGGTTTTCGTTCATTGCTGAAAGGGCTGCGTCAGCCGGTTCTCCCCATTGAAATTCCCACTCTCGTTATCTGGGGTGAGCAGGACCGTTATCTCGGTATGGATCTCCTGGAAGGCTTGGAACCGTGGGTGAAGGATCTGACCGTGGAGCGTATTGCCGATGCCAGTCACTGGGTTCAGGCCGAGGTGCCCGAAAGGGTTAATGAACGGATGCTCCGGTTTTTACGGCCGCCACGAGCAAAGTCCGGGCTGGCTTCATCCATGAATGGCTGATCTGGGTTGCCGAAATGCCTGAAGGCCAAATGATGTGAGCCCGACTCGTGAATGTGACCCTCTACTGGTTCCGCAATGACCTCAGGTTGCACGACAACCCATCGCTGTTGCGGGCGATCGCCGACAGCGATGCGATTCACTTCATCTATTGTCATCCGCCGCGCGATCAATTCCTTTCCTGGGGTTTTGAACGGCAAGGTCATCATCGTCGGGTGTTTCTGGCGCAGGGCTTGCTCGAGCTTCGCCAACGGCTCGAAGCGCAGGGCCACATCCTGTCGGAATGCACGGGCGATCCCTTGTTCCTCTTGCCGAGGTATGCGGAAGCGCTCGGCACGGACCGGATCATTTGCGAAGCCATCGAGGCGCCCTACGAACAGGAAGAAGTCTCCCAACTGAGACAGCATGGTCTGACCGTCACGACCGTCTGGCAATCGAGCTTGCTGGATGTCGATGCGTTGCCATTCCGGAAAAGCGCGGTGCCGGATGTCTTCACGAGCTTTCGCCAATCGGTCGAGGAGGCAGGAATACAGCCTCCCCAGCCGCTTCCCCAACCAACCCGATGGCCACGGCCTCTGCCATGCGCTCCCATAGCATTTGCTGATTCATCGATCCATGCGCGGGCCACGGAGGATCCCCGATCTTCCTTCCCCTATTTTCTGCCCAGCCATCAGGGAGGCGAAACGGCGGCCCTCAGGCATCTGCGTCAATACCTTGATCGCCATCTGCCCCATCGCTACAAAGTCACGCGCAATGAACTGATGGGCCCGGATTTCTCCAGCAAGTTCGCACCCTGGCTTGCCCAGGGCTCACTCTCCGCCCGCACCATTCATGCCGCACTTAAGCAATTTGAAGGCGAGCACGGCGCCAACGACGGCACCTACTGGTTATGGTTCGAGCTGCTCTGGCGGGATTATTTCCGGCTGTTGCATTTCAAGTATGGTCGTCGGCTCTACCGGGCTTCCGGCTTGAAGGAAGCCGACTCGCCCAGCCACGACCCTGACGCCTTTGAGCGATGGTGTCAGGGACTGACGGGAAACAGACTCATCGATGCCGGCATGCGTGAGCTATCAGCCACGGGCTATCTGTCCAATCGCATGCGCCAGATTGTTGCCAGCTACCTCATTCACGACCTGCAGTGCGATTGGAGAGCTGGTGCCGCCTGGTTTGAATCGCAACTGATCGACTATGACGTCTACTCCAACCAGGGAAACTGGCTCTACATTGCCGGCCTTGGCACTGACCCGCGCGGGGGGCGGCGATTCAATCCCGAAAAACAGGCCAAGACCCACGACCCCGAGGGTCACTATCAGACGCTGTTCAGCTGAGAAACTGACTACCCAGACGGGAGTAGAGCACGAAAAGCAACACGGACCCGCCCAGCACTTTTCTGAATGGATTTACGCCCGCAACGATTTCCAGATAGGCCCAGTAGACAATCGCAGCGAAACTGATAAGCCGAACCGGAGCGAGTCCATCACTGCTGGCCATCGTGTGCTCGAAGGCTGTGGCCGCCAGCCAGACCCAGAGGGGCCAATTGGGGAACTGCGCAATGACGATTCGTCCTTCCGGATCCCGGAAAAAGCGGGTCCAGTCTGTTTCGGGCTGCGGTGGCTGATTATTTTCAGAGTTCATATCAATTCCGGGTAGGTTGAGTGGGGGGGCTTCAATCGCGAGCCAGGCGGATGCCGGTAAATTGCCAGCGGGCCGTGGCGGGGAAAAAGTTACGATAGGTAAGGCGGGCATGGCCATTGGGGGTCACCCGCGAACTTCCCTTCAGAACGTATTGGTTGACCATGAATTTTCCGTTGTATTCCCCGACAGCACCCGCCGCCTCCCGAAAACCGGGGTAGGGGGCATAGGCGGAAGCGGTCCACTGCCAGACCCAGCCAAACGCATCCGTCATGCTGTCAGCCGGTGCCGTGCCGAGGGCATGTTCCCACTCGGCCTCGGTCGGCAGGCGCAGTCCACGGAATCGCGCGTAAGCGTCTGCTTCAAAGTAGGAGACGTGGCGCAGGGGGCGATCCGGTGCCAGGGGCTTCCAACCGCCCAGGGTGAAACATTCTTCTCCAGTTTCGCGGGTGCGCCAGTAGAGTGGTCGTTTGATGGCCTGCTCCTGGCGCCAGGCCCATCCCTCTGACAACCAGTAAATCGGGTTCTCGTAACCGCCTGCTTCAATGAACTCGTGGTAGTCACCCTCGGTGACCAGATGCGAGGACAGCTGGTAGGGCCTGAGAAATACCGAGTGGCGGGGCCGTTCGTTATCAAAGGCAAAGCCACGGTCATCGGCCCCTAGCTCAACGAGTCCGCCCTCCAGTGAAATCCAGCGGGGGCGCTCGGCGGACCGACTGAAGGTTTCGAATTCCGGACGATAGACCGGCCCTTCCGGATTGAGGGAAAGCAGGTGTTTCAGATCGGTCAGCATCAGTTCCTGATGCTGCTGTTCATGCTGAAGGCCCAAAATCAGCAGGGGTGCCCAATCCGTGTCAGCGCCTTGTGTGTCGATCAGATGTTCAATCCGACGATCAACCGCATGACGATAGGCGATGACTTCATCAAGAGACGGTCGTGTGATCAGGCCCCGTTGTGCTCTCGGATATTGTTCACCAATGCGGTTGTAGTAGGAGTTGAAGAGCACCCTGAAGGTGTCGCGAAATGGTGTAAACCCGGGTTCGTGTTTTTCGAGAATGAATGTTTCGAAGAACCAGGTGGTGTGAGCCAGATGCCACTTGATCGGGCTGGCATCGGGCATTGATTGCGCCTGGGCATCTTCAGCGGAAAGGCCTGCAATCAGATCGAGACTGTGGTCACGAATCTGATGGTAATCCTGGCGGAGTTGCAGAGTCATGTCTTCTCAGGCGGGCTCAGCAATGAC
>JBIIEQ010000005.1:0-74466 GCA_044237765.1 Methylococcaceae bacterium
ACGTTCAGCACCGCCTCCCAGCCTGGCAGGATCAGCCGCAGCGGATAGCCATTCTCGGGCCGGATGCGCTCGCCGTTCTGGTACAGCGCCACCAAGGTGTCGTCCAGCGCCTTCTCGATCGGTATGCCGATATTCATACCGGCGGCGTCGGCCCCTTCGGCGATCAGCCAGCGGGCATCGGGTTGCAGACCGGCCTCGTCCAGCAGCGTAGACAGCGGAATGCCGGTCCATTCGGAGCAGGAGGCCAGCCCATGGAAATACCCGACCGGCGTCTGAATCGGTTCCTCGTGCCAGCCGGCATTGCTGTTGCCGCCGCACTCGACGAAGCAGATGCGCGAGACCAGCGGGTAGCGCAGCAAATCCTCGACCGAGAAGCTCACGGGATTGCGGAACAGGCCATGCAAACTCAACCGGTGGCGGTCGGGATCGATCTGCGGCACGCCGTTGTGATGGCGTTCGAAGTGCAGCCCGTTCGGCGTGATCATTCCCTCCAGCTTGTGCAGCGGTGTCCAGGAAATGCCATTCCCGGGCGCGCCGCTGTTGGCCGAAACCCAGCGGATGGCCTCCTTCTCGTGGGGCGAGGGCTGGCCGTAGTTGCTAAAAGGAGCTCCTGGTGTCTTCTGCCAAGCCGGCAACTCGGCGCCTGTAGCGTCCATCCCGGCCAGTAGCAGGCCGGTTCCCGTCCCGAACGCCAGGCTCTGGCGCAGAAATAACCGCCTGTCCAAGAGCCCCCCCCCGGCGACTGACTGTAAATGGTCATCATTGAGCGGGTGATCTTCAGTCATGGTTCTGTACCCTTTGGGCACCGATCATAGCCTATCGGGAATGGGGTGTTTGGCGGGTGAGGGACTCTCAACGGCCAGGAGTTTCATTTGCTCCCTCAGCCATGAATGTCCAAGGTCATCGGTTTGTGATTTGTGCCAAACGAGGTAAAGCCGAAACATGGGTTGTTTGACGGGGAGCGGGTAAAAGTCAATACCTAACCCCTCACGACACACCAACGCCATCTGGCGATTGGTGATAGCCAGCAGGTCGGTTTGTCTCACAGTGTTGGCGACTACCAGGCTGTTGGCGACCTCCATGACGGTGCGTTCCCGAATTTCCGTCATGAAGGTGTTCAGGGCGACATCATGTGCGTTTTGGAGTTGTCGGTAGGCGGCCACGTATTTTTCCCGCAAGCAGGCTTCCTGCGTCGGTTCGTCTTTAATGCGGGGATGATTTGATCTGACCATGATGACCAAACTATCTTCAATCAGGACCACCTGCTCAAGTTGTGGGTCGTCGAAATGGCCGGGGTGAATCGCAAGATCAAGTTGGTGCGTTCGCAACAGATTCGGGATCTGTACTGCGGGGTCAATCGTGCGAAAAATCAGCTGAGCGTTGGGTGCTTGGGATTGGAAGCAAGCGTAAAGACGGGGTGCAAAAGTGACTCCGCCACTGAAGGAAGCGGAGAGGGAAAAAGTTCGAAAAGACGTGAGAGGGTCAAAAGCTGACTGGTCTGAAAGCTCATGCCTAATAATTGTCAGGGCAGCATGCACCTGAATGTAGAGCTCATCAGCCCGAGGTGTTGGTTTCAAGCCCTTGGTGCGGCCCTCGAACAAGCGATCATTAACCAGATAACGAAGGCGGGCCAGGGCATTGCTCACCGCGGGTTGGGTCATGCACAGGCGCTCGGAGGCGCGTACCTGGCTCTGCTCCTCGTAGACAGCTTCGAATATGGTGAGGAGATTCAGGTCTACACTGCGCAGGTTAATCATGGGCCACCCTCCACTGGGTCAGTATTTTGAGGGCTTTTTGTCATCGAGGCAGTCTTGTCGCTTTGATCCCCAGGTACGAGTTGGTGGGGAGGCCCCCCGGCAAAGCCGGGGGGGCTTCATCATTTGCAAACATGGATCGCCGCCCTATCATCGGCCAGGCTGAATCCTCTGGCTTGGCCCTATGCGCTGTCAAGCCTTGCCTTGCACGAGAAATGTTGCGGTAGCAGACCTTGGGGGTTAGTTCAAAACCGTCCGCTACTCGAGCGGGTTATTCCGCCCATGGTATAGGTGATGCGGAAATTGTCACCGCTTGTGGGGTGACTTTTGCCGCTTCCGTTGGCCTGAGCGGCAAAGATGCGGGATTGCGCGGGTTCCAGAGTTTGCCTTGGCATAAGCTCGAACTCATAGACGAGCGTCTGTTTGGAGTCTCGAGTAGACTGCCGAATCTTTCCGCCGACGGTATTGTACAAGCCGTTTAGAGTCCATCCTTGGGTCTTTTGCAACGTGATGCTCAACTTCAGGGAAGTGATTGGCTGAGCGTGGCTGAGGCGGATTTGGGACTCGTGATACCAAGGGCTGCTATTTTTCGCAACTATCGGAGTAACACTTGCAAGCGTGGCGGCATCTGGCGAAGAAGTGACTTTCAGGAAAGCGCTCTTGATTCCGCTGCCAGGCAAGACGTAAATCCGGTTCAAATACTCCTGCTGGCTCAGACTGATGTTTCCCTGTGCGTCCAGGGCACCAATTCGAACCGGCCCGCGCTGGCCGTTGATGGCTTTAGCCAGCTGCAAGGTCCATGCGTTTGCATCCTGTAATATGACAGGCTGCATGGGCCAGTAGGTATCGATGCCTGATTCTGTGACGGTGCGCAGTGCAATCGCGTCACCAATTCGCAGGGGTTGTGCCAGGGCGGCCAACTGTCCCAAATCCAACCAGGCAGATGAAATTGCCGGCTTGTGAATGAGCGTAAGCGTTTCGCTATTGGTGCTGACACCATTGGAAACAGTCAAGGTTACCTTTAGTCTCCCCTCGGTGGTCGGGTTGAGATAATGGAGGGTCGCGATTTTTTGGCTGGCATTCTCCAGTTGATATAACGCCGGCTCCGCCGCATCGATAGACCATTGATAATGCCGCGCGTCTCCCTGCGACAGGCTTCCATCGAGAAGCAAGCTGGCTTCGCCGTTAATTTCGGTCACCTGGGGTGTAGTGATCAGATTGGCATCCAGCGGTTGTGGAGGAGTGTTGAAGTCGAACTGAGCATCCACACAACCATGAAAGCGCTCATAGGTGTAAAAGTTACGCCCCCACTCAGCATAAATCACATGTCTGCCGGTGCGGTTTGGAAGGGTGCAGTGAGTGCTGAAACTTGACTTTTCCGGACTGGCTATTACCGCCGGATTGGCTGTCGGATTGGCGTCGTTATAAGTCAGTGAGCAGAATGGCTGGTCCTCAAAATCCGCAAAGTTGAGAGGCTTGCCAACCTGATACTTGAAGTCGGGCTTGGTGATCCAATAACGAAATTCCTGCGTGTCGGAGAAGTGGGGGCCCCATGAAATGTTCCAGGTAAATGTCTTGGCCCCCGGTGACATCCGATTGGTCGGCCAGTCGATGGGTTGATCCCAAACGGTAGGGCCACCCTTCCACGTTTCGGAGTCATATCCGCAGACATTGGCTCGAGCACCCAGTGCGCCATACCCCCGTGTGTGCGTCAATACACTCATGAAATTGTAGCCAGCATTCGGATCCATGCCGAGTGCATGGTAAGCGTTGCCGCAGACTGGAAACTGCGCTGTGCCGTTGATGACTTGGTCCGGTTTGGTCAGGGCCCCGCAAAACCAGTTGCGGGCGGGTGGATCCTGTATCAGGCCATGAGCCGAGAGATCCGAGTGGGGTGCAGTGAGCAAATACAATGCGCCCAGGCAAAGCGAACGATGTAAGACGCGGCTTTGGGTTTGGAAAGGGTGTTTGTCGAATGTCATGTTGCCTCCGGTTGATCTTGCCTCTATGTGCGCCTAGCAGACTAGGGGCACGGAGTCCAACGATCCAATTCTGATTCGATAATACATGAATTGCATTCAAGTTTGGATTGACAACACTGGGGGCAAGCTTGCTATAAGTGGATTGCAAGTGGGGTCTGAGGTCGTCTTGATGGCTGAGGGCTACGCCGACGCCATCTTTAACGTATTGAGGGCCGGAGACTTTCTGCTGCCATGGTCTGTCCTGGCGGGAAAATCTGCGCTCGAGTTGTCACGCGCAAATTTGAGAACACACTATGAACAAGAAGAAGTTCGCAGCAAGTCGGCAGTTGATATTTGTGGGATTTTCTCTCGCCCTCTCACTACCGGCCCAATCGGTGGATACCGTCGAAAACGATGGTCTTCCCAAATATGCACCGATGCCGGAGTGTGAGAACTATCCCAAAAAAGACCCTTCACCCTACGTTCCCTGTTATCTGCAGCCCACGCCTATCGCGAATCCCGACGTTCACTTTGCTGGCCCCCTTGACCAATCCAACATGGAGGTGCCCGTCAAGGCATCCGGGATTAATCGGTTCTACATCCTGCCCGTATCCCCGGCGACTACGACCTGGGGTTTTTTTGATGCCAGCAAACTCCCGGCGCTGGCTATCAACCCTGGAGATACCGTGGCCATTGAAACGGAGGTGGCGGGAGGCGGGCAGGTTGTTCCCGGTATCACCATTGATCAGTTGGAATATATCAATGGTGCCATCGTTGGACGAGGTCCGCATACGATGACAGGTCCTATTTACGTTAATGGGGCCCGCGCTGCCAATGACTTCAAACAGCCTCTCGATTTTGTGGCAGTCCACATTAACAAGATTCGCATGCGGAGTTATGCAACCAACAATAGTGCCAATTCTGCAGGTTTGTTCGCCGAGTATGGGCAGGACCTACCCTATTACCCGAGTCCACGGCCGCACTTCATCGATACTTACTACCTCGATAACGAGAAGATGGAGATGGAGTTCGCGCCAAACATTTTTGTTCCGTTGAAGCCTTTCCCGGGGGTTCTCGCGGTTGCCCGTTCTGAAGAGGATATTCTATTACCGTTCTATCTGCCGAATCCGGACAATATCAGTTCACCCAATTTTTCTGCCAAGCCACCACCCGAATCCGGTTGGTGTGTGCCTATCCCCGGTTTTTTGTTAGGTATGAAGGGTTGCGACACCAAACAACCCGGGCAATGGGGCGGAAATCTCGATATTCCGGAGATGACGGTGGGTTCAACGACCTACCTGCCTGTCTTCCGGGAAGGTGCGCTTATTTGGACAGGTGACTCCCACGCCGCGCAGGGTAACGGCGAAATTGATCTGGATGCCCTGGAAACGGCCTATCCCGAACTGAATGTCACCATTGATGTGCTGCCGGTGTCGGACCATCCGGAGTTCGGGGTTTGGCCAATTATTGAAACCAAGCGCAACTGGATTACGGTTGGATATGACATGGATCTTAGTCAGGCCATGACCAACCTGATGCAAGAAACGGTTCGGTTTATTGGGGAAAAACGCAAGGTTTTACCTACGGAGGCCACACAGCTCATGTTGAAATATTGGGATTGTCCGATTTCCGAGGTGGTAGACGAGGTCTTGGGCACCTATTGCATGACGCCCAAGAACAAGTTGGCTCCCAGGGCCAAGGATATTCCAAAGCAGGACACTGCCAAGCACTGGGTCTCTTATGCGTCGAACCAAACCAACTTGTACTATGCCATGAAGACGGCCGCCTGGGAGGCCATTAACAAGATGCGTGATGTGATGGGAATTCCACTGGGTAAGGCCTATGCATTGGCGACCTTTGTGCTGGATTGCCGAATCGGGCGCCCGTCATTGCTGGGGGAATTCAATGTGACATCCGAATATAAAGGTCCCTATGCCGTGTCCTGCATGGTGCCCAAGAGCATTCTTCGCAAGCCAAAATAGACAGGACATTGGACTTGGCGATTCCGGTAGGGCCGTGATCGCCAAGGTCCCTTTGACCTTAAAGTCCTTAGCTGATGAACCGTAGACCGTTGATATCGTGCTTTCGGTATCCACTGGCCAGATTCAGATGATGAGATGGTGAGGGGCTGCGCCGAGTTTTCGGCTCAGCCGCCTATGTGTCCGTTCTAAAAGCGAACTAAAGAATGTCGCCGATGTTCCGATTAACACGTTTGAGCCTTGGTCATCTTTGGTCGACCGGCGCCATGGCTGGCATCTTTGCACTCTTGTCGCTGCGATTGCCGCCTTTCTCAATCTTGAGTGCCTCGCTGGTTGTCATGGTGGCTTTGAATGCAGGGCTGGCCCGCGCCATGGGTGTGGTCCTTCTGGCGGGTCTTATGGTGGCGGCAGCCTGGTATGGACTCGGTTCTCCGCCTGGACTGGCTTTTCCCTTGGTATTTGCTCTTTGGCCGCCGTTGCTGCTGATGAGCTTTGTTTTGAAACGCAGCGGTGACTGGGGGCAGGCTTTGAGAGTGGCAGGGGCCGTGATGCTAATTTTCGTGCTGGCCATGCATACCTGGACCGACGATGTCGTGACGTTCTGGCATGAGTGGTTGCAGCGGGCCATGGTAGCAGTGCCCGGAGCCAATCTGAAAGGCGTTGAACAGGCCTCCACGCTGCGGCTGATGAACGGCTTCGTGGCGATGATTTATGGCCTGGCGCTCATTGTTGCCCTGATGCTCGGTCGCTGGCTGCAGTTCATGGCTTTTCCCCCCGGTGACTTCGGTCGGGAATTCAGGGCGATTTCCTTGCCGGCCTGGGTGCTGGCATTGGCGGTGGCGGTCATGTGGGCAGGAGGTTTGCGGGATGTCGTGATGCTGTCCGATCTGCTGATGGTCGCCATTCTGCTCTATGCGGTGGTGGGCTTGGCCGTTATCCATGGCGTGCTGTTCGTGCGTCGCATGTCGGGCGGCTGGCGGGTGCCGGTCTATCTGCTGATCGCCTTCTTTCCACCGGAAGCGCTGGCCACTCTGGCGCTAATTGGCGTGGTCGATACCTTCGTGCACTTTCGTGTGCAGCAGGCTCCCCGATGAGTGGTGGTTGCCGCGCGTCTGTTTGTGGGGGATTGCGATGATTCCTTTTCGCGATACGGTTCCGCTGCAGTACACCCCCTGGGTGACCTGGACGCTGATTCTGGTCAACATACTTATTTTTCTCGCCGGGCAGGTGCTCGATCCAGATGATCTGAGGTCGTTCCAATATCTGCACGGGCTGGTGTCGGCGCGCTACACCTACCCTGAGTGGGCCGCGATGTCCGGGTTTCCGCTGGATTACACTCCATTTGTCACCAGCATGTTCCTGCACGGGGGCTGGCTGCACCTGATCTTCAATATGTGGCTGTTGTGGATATTTGGCGACAACATCGAAGATCGCATGGGCGGGGTGCGCTTTCTGGCGTTCTACCTCTTCTGTGGGTTGATTGCCGGGCTGACCCACCTCTACGCCAACCCCCTTTCAACCATTCCCACCATCGGTGCGTCCGGCGGGATTGCCGGCATCATGGGGGCTTACTTCTTTTTGTTTCCCTATGCCCGCATTGTGATCTGGGTGCTGTTTCTGCCGATCTTCGTTGAAGTCCCGGCCATCGCATTTCTGGGAATTTGGGTCATCATCCAGCTGTATAAGGTCACAACGGGAATGGGGACGGTGTCAGACGGTAACGATGTGGCCTGGTTCGGGCATCTGGGCGGATTCCTGGCCGGCATGTTCCTCTACCAACCCTTCCTGCTGCGGGAGCGTTCACGGGGCGGAGACAAGTATCGGTTCTGATCCTGGATTTGCGCGCCGACGCTTGGGCAAAGGCTCAGACTTCCATGTCGGTGTAGAAACTGTTGTCCTCGCCGCCGTCATGCAGGGCAATACGAATCACCTGGGCTTCGAAAGCGGCTGATTGGGCGGGCGCAAGGGGCGGTTTTGTGCCAGGCGTGGCGGACATGAATTTGCTGATGACCGGGCGAATGCGGGATTCAAAGACCGGTTCCGGAACGGGGATCAGTGTTCCGGAGGACATGTTGAAGCCATCGAAACTCAATAGACGCCCGGCCACGATGATGCCGGGAATGCCCGCGGAACTCAGGCCGATATCCATCAGATCCAGCGCTTCATCGGTCACCAGATCCTTCAAGTGTGCGCCGCGATGGGGCAGGATGTCTTGAACTCTAAAAAGGGAAAACCGGGACCCGGCCATCGCGCTCAGGTAGATCATTTCGTCAGAGTCCGCGGCAGGCGGCGACGTTTCTAGGGCGCGTTCGATGGTGTTTTTTCCGGCGCGGCGGTAGTGGTGCAAGCTGTAATCGTAAGCCACCGCGATTTCATCGTCCTGATTGATGATTAGCGTACCCGCCTTGTAAAGACCCAGTTTCTTGCCGGATTCCGGCAGGGCGGGGGGCGGGAGTTGCTTGACGAGTTCCAGGTTATAGGTCCGTCCTAATTGCCTGAAGTGTCTGTATCGATCCAGTTGCGCCTCCTCTTCAGGGGTGCGTGCATTGCCAAAGAGTGACGATAGCCATTTCATCGCGGTATTCCTGTTTGCAGGTGGGGGCGCCTAGCCATGTAGGGTCACTATGATAACCGTGACGGTGATCGATGCTTGGCCTTCATCGAAGTTTGGTAGAATCGCCTTCCCGAAATTGTAGCCAGGCTGGATGACGCAAAAACTCTATATCGAAACCCTGGGATGCCAGATGAACGAATACGATTCCGCCAAGATGCGGGATGTACTCAATGCTTCCCATGGTTTCGAACTGACCGACGACCCCGAACAGGCGGACGTCCTGCTGATGAATACCTGCTCCGTGCGTGAGAAGGCGCAGGAGAAGGTGTTTTCAGAGTTGGGTCGATGGCGCCCGCTCAAGCAGCAGCGACCGGGCGTGGTGATTGGAGTCGGCGGCTGTGTCGCAAGTCAGGAAGGCGAGGCGCTGCAAAAGCGCGCTCCCTTCGTCGATCTGGTGTTTGGCCCGCAAACCCTGCATCGCCTGCCGCAGTTGCTGGATCAGGTCCGGACCCAAAAGACACCGGCAATCGATGTCTCTTTTCCCGAAATCGAAAAATTTGACGCCTTGCCGGAGCCGCGGGCCGAGGGGCCGAAGGCGTTCGTCTCGATCATGGAGGGCTGCAGCAAGTACTGCACCTTCTGCGTCGTGCCCTACACGCGTGGCGAAGAAATCAGCCGTCCGCTGGATGATGTGGTCGCCGAGCTGGTCTCGCTGGCGGAGCAGGGCGTGCGCGAGGTTGTGCTGCTCGGCCAGAACGTCAACGCATACCGCGGTTTGATGGATGACGGCGAGATTGCGGACTTTGCCCTCCTGCTGCATTACGTGGCGGCCATCGATGGCATCGAACGCATCCGCTACACCACCTCGCATCCGGTTGAATTCAGCGACAGCCTGATCGAGGCATATGGCGAAATCCCCAAACTGGTCAGCCACTTGCATTTGCCGGTACAGAGTGGCAGCAACCGTATCCTCGGGCTGATGAAGCGCGGCCACACCCGCGAGGACTACATCGCCAAGATTGCCCGGCTACGCGCAATTCGGCCCGACATTTCGCTGTCCTCCGATTTCATCGTCGGCTATCCAGGCGAGACGGCAGACGATTTCGAGGCCACCATGGATCTGATAGATACCCTGGGTTTCGACCATTCCTACAGTTTCATTTACAGTCCTCGCCCCGGCACACCGGCGGCGGATCTGCAGGATGATGTGCCAATGGCCGAGAAGAAGTCCCGGCTGTCGCGACTGCAGAACCGCATCAATGAGATGGCAGCGCAAATCTCCCGCGATATGCTGCACAGTGTCCAGTCCGTGCTGGTCGAGGGCACGTCTCGCCGAGACGGGGCAGAGCTTTCGGGCCGCACCGAGAATAATCGCGTGGTGAATTTTCCCGGTGATCCACGCATGATTGGCCAGTTCGTCGACGTGCTAATTACCGAGGCCATGCCCAATTCGCTGCGCGGCCGGTGGATGCCGGCGGAAAGCACCGACCTCTCCTCACCCACGACCCAGCACTCACTTGCCTAACACCTTAACCACCCTCCAGCTCCAACTGGAGCCGGATGATAACGAACGGCTGGCCAGCCTGTGTGGACAGTTCGATGAGCATCTTCGACAGATTGAGCGGCGGCTTGGTGTCGAGTTGGCTAACCGCGGTAATCACTTCACCATCCTCGGTCCCGAACGGGCAGCGCGAGCCGCGGTGAAGGTGGTGCAGAGTCTTTTCGAGGCCAGCCAAGAAGAAGTGATCACACCCGAGCGCGTGCATCTCTCATTACAGGACTCGAATATCGAATCCATGCTGGCGGCCGATGCCTCCAGCCCCGAAGTAGCTCCCGCGCTGCGGACCAAGCGTGGCGTTATTCGTGCCCGCGGCGCCAATCAGCAGCGTTACCTGCAGAACATCAGCCACTACGATATCAACTTCGGCATCGGTCCCGCCGGCACCGGCAAGACCTATCTGGCGGTCGCCTGCGCTGTTGCCGCCCTGGAACGCGAGGAAGTGCGGCGAATCATCCTGGCGCGGCCCGCCGTCGAAGCCGGAGAAAAGCTGGGCTTTTTGCCGGGTGACATGGCGCAGAAGGTCGATCCCTATCTTCGTCCGCTCTACGACGCACTCTATGAAATGCTCGGGTTTGAGCGTGTGGCCAAGCTGATAGAGCGCAACGTGATCGAGGTCGCCCCACTCGCCTTCATGCGTGGCCGGACCCTGAACGATTCCTTCATCATTCTTGACGAAGCCCAGAACACCACGGTTGAGCAGATCAAGATGTTCCTGACCCGTGTCGGCTTCGGCTCCAAGGTGGTGGTGACGGGCGACATTACCCAGATCGACCTGCCGCGTAACAAGGAGTCCGGATTGCGGCATGTGCTCGAGGTACTACGTGAAGTCGAAGGCATCAGCTTCACGTTCTTTGGCGCTCATGACGTGGTGCGCCATCCGCTGGTGCAACGCATTGTCGCCGCCTATGAAGCTTGGGATCAGAATCGTCCACCGGATTATTCGTGATGATCGTTGCCCTTGATCTCGCGATGACGAATATCGTTCCTGCCGAGGCACTGTTCCGGCAGTGGGCGGAGGCGGCCGCTGATAAGGGCACAGATGCGGAGTTATCCATTCGCATTGTTGACGAAGCCGAAAGCGCCGAGCTCAACCAGACTTACCGCCACAAGACCGGTCCCACCAATGTGCTCAGCTTTCCCTGCGAAGTCCCTGTCGGAGTCCCCCATGACTTGCTGGGCGATCTGGTGATCTGCGCGCCCGTGGTCGAGCGTGAGGCTCAGGAACAGGGCAAACTCGCCGAAGCGCATTGGGCCCATATGGTTGTCCACGGTGTGCTGCATCTCCTCGGATATGACCACCTGCAGGACGACGAGGCGGTGCAGATGGAGTCGATGGAAATCGAAATTCTTTCCGGTTTAGGTTATCCCAATCCCTATGAGATCGAAGAGGCAGTGCCAACATGAGCGATGAACCAACGGGCGAGCACCGAAGTTGGCTCGAACGATTGACCCACTTTATCTCCGGCGAACCCGAGGATCGCGATGATTTGCTGGAGTTGTTAAGAACCGCCCAGAAACGACAGCTGATTGAACAAGAAGCCCTCTCCATGATCGAGGGCGTGCTCCAGGTTTCCGAACTCCGCGTTCGGGACATCACCATCCCCCGCTCGCAAATGGTCGTCGTGCCGCAGGACGCGGAAATCGAAACCATCTTCCCTCTGGTCGCCGAATCGGCCCATTCCCGGTATCCCGTCATTGGCGAAGATCGCACCGAGGTCATTGGTATTCTGCTGGTAAAGGACCTGCTGCTCCACAGCCTCAAGGATCGCTCCAAGATAGTCCGTGATGTCATGCGTCAGGCCCTGTTCGTGCCGGAGAGCAAACGGCTGAACGTGCTGTTGCGGGAGTTTCGCGCCACCCGTAGCCACATGGCCATCGTCGTTGACGAATATGGCGCGGCGGCGGGCCTGGTGACCATCGAGGATGTGCTGGAGCAGATCGTCGGCGAAATCGAGGACGAGCACGATTTCGGCGACGAGGAATACATCTTTCGAAAAAGCGACCGCGAATACACGCTCAAGCCGCTCACGCCGATCGAGGAATTCAACGAGTATTTCGGCGCCGATTTCAGCGATGACGAATTCGACACCATTGGTGGACTCATCGTCCATCATCTGGGCCACGTGCCCAAACGAGGTGAGAAAGCCGAGCTGGGTCGCTATCGCTTCATCGTGATCCGCACCGACGGTCGCCGGATCGAATTGCTCAAGTTGGTGTTGATGCCCGAGGAGTCGACTTCGTCATCCTGAATCGAATGCCAAGCTTGGCGGGATAAATCTTCGCCACCATCAATTTTGCATTGGTAAGGTCCCTGACAATTGCCAGGTCAGGTCAGGTCGGGTCGGGTCGGGTCGGGTCGGGTCGGGTCGGGTCAGGTCAGGTCAGGTCAGGTCAGGTCAGGTCAGGTCAGGTCAGGTCAGGTCAGGTCGGGTCGGGTCGGGTCGGGTCAGGTCAGGTCAGGTCAGGTCAGGTCAGGTCAGCCAAGAGCTTGCGTCTTTGCGAGGAGGCGATAGCCGACGCCGCAATCCAGAATCGGACACAAGGCGGGCTGCGCCAGGCGGCCTCCCTGGATTGCTTCGTTTCACTCGCAATGACGGAAAAACCTGCCTCTTTCACCATAGAAGACGTAGACGCGTTTCCGCGATGAGTCGGTTCATAAGATTGACCCGGGCTTAGCCAGTCGCATCGACTGATTTGTGAAATTCTTGCCATCACCGGGCATGACCCGACAGGGTCTTGGCTGCTAATGCTCCGAGAGCACCGTGCGGCATTCCGCCGGCATTAGGGGTTTTGGGGGTGGCGGGGCCTTGCCGGCGCTGGTGCCGGTATCGGGCGTCTTGTGGAGCCACCAGTCCAGTTCGTCACAACCATCCCCCGTCGGAATGGGGTCCTGACGCTTGCACGAGGGGCTGTCCGGCGGGCAGGTCAGCCGCATGTGGAAATGATCCTCGTGGTGATACCAGGGCCGGATCTTTCTCAGCCAGCTGCGGTCACCGCTGGTCGTGCGGCATAGCTCCTTCTTGATGCGGGCGTTGACGAAGATGCGGTCAACCGCCGGCTGACTGGCCGCCGTTTTAAGTATCTGGGCGTGACTGTCGCTCCAAAGCTGATAGTTTAAGCCCTCGCTGGCCCGGCTCAACAGGCTGTAGGCGCTGACGTCGGAGCGGTTGCTGTTGGCGCCAAGGTGGAGGGTTGGGCTCAGATCGAACCAGACATCCGCGTCCAGCCCGGTCTGGTGGCTGCGATGACCAAACGGCATCGGGCCACCGCGTGGCATGCCTAGATCGCCGACATGCATCATGCCGAGTCCCTGTGCGGCGCGTCTTCCCAGCGCCTTGATCGATTCGATCAGGCTCGGATGCCCGTAGTAACGATCGCGCTCAAGGTGCATGACGACATAACCATCACCCTCGGTGGGCAGCGTCCGGGCACCGCTAATGCAGCCGGCGCTGGTATCACCGATGACGCGGGCAGGTCCTGCGGCCGGGCCAGGCACCTTGTCCCAGGCGTTGGCGAAACCGGGGTGACTGGAAAGTGCCAGCAACAAGAGGGTGATGGAACGGGTGAGGTGCATCATCGTGATTTCTGCTTCCAGGGATTAGGATTTGTAACGCCGGAGGTTCAGGCGAAATGGGTCGGTCGACGTTATTATCCGAAATTCGATCCGGCAACGGGCAGCCGCAAGGGCCACTGGCCTTGATCTCAGCCTTCCCCTGGGCCATGGGAGATTTTACCCTCAACAGCCGTGACGTTTTCCTTGTCCTTGCCCAGCGAGAAACGTTTGGTCGCCCCGACGACCCAGCCGCGCGCACGGTCCAGCTTGGTTTTGTGGATTTCTTCTTCCAGAGACAGGCGTTGCCGTTCCATCGCCAAGAGCTCGATTTCGCGCTCCAGATGGATTCGCAATTCATCGTAACTGGAAGATCGCTCGTTTTTCTCCTCTAGCCGCGCCTCCAGTTCCACATGCTTGAGCTCCGCTTCCAGCCGCAGGCGCTCGCGCTTCAGGCGGATTTCGCTCTCGATTTTCTCGGCCTCGCGGGTTTCGTCACCCAGCAGCGCCTCTCGCGCCTGTCGTACCTGTTCCAGTTGCTGCTCATGAAGCACGGCGGTTTCCTCTCTCAGGAGGTCCAGCCATTTGCGCTTTTGCTCAAGATCCAGCCGCTGTTCCAGCATCAGTTCCTCATGGCGCTCACGCGCTGCCCGCTCCAGCGTGTCCCGGCGGCGCTTGAGAATCTGCAGGGCGATCCCCTGGCGGGCCGGGTCGGCAGAGGCGACATCTTCGTCCAGCCGGTCAGGATCGATTTCACCGAAAGTCGTTTCGATATGGCAGCGACAGCGGCTTTGGATGTCGCGGATTGCCAGCAACTCATGGATCAGGCTTTCGATGGACCGCTCCAAAGTCGCATGCCCGCTTTCCAGCCAGTCCACCGACTCCAGTGCGCGCAACTCCGCCTCGGCCCCATCCTTCAGCAGGCAGCGGTATTGCTGGCGGATATGCTCGCCCAGATGATCCAGGTGCTCGACGTGTTCCCGGGCAAATGCCAGCGTGGGTTGAAAGCGGATGTCGAGGCGGGCGGTGACCGCGCAGAGATTCCCTAGCGTGGGTGTCTCCAGCGGCAGTTCCCAGTCCTCGATGATCAGTTCGTAAACTCGGTGGTGGAAGCGTTTGATGTAATGACGGGGTCGGGCGAACAGCCGCTGATAAGGCCCCAGCTTGGCCAGCACCACCCGCCGATCCCCCTCGAAACCGGCGATCCACGGACTATCCTCCGTTTCCCAGTCCAGGTCATCCATGGAATTTCTTCTGCATGGCTTCTGCTAGGGCGGCATCATTGGCGGGGGCGGGCCCGCGTCGGGTGTCGGTTTGTCGCGCCAGTCGCTCGGCCACGATGGGGTAGAGATTGGGCGCGAACTCGACGCGCTTGCCGTTCATCTTGCGCAGATAGCCCCGGTTGAGCAAAAACGCCACCGAAAACATGCGGTGCCATTCCGATACCCGCCGTGCCCGTTCCAGTTCGGTTCGTTCCAGGCTGAACTCCAGCTCATCATTCGAGTTGATCGTGAACTGGCTGAATTGCCGCAAGCCATGAAAGGCCAGGTCCTTTTCCTCCTCCGACAGCGGGCCGGGCGCGGTCATTTCCAGCCGGTAGGAGAGAATTAGCGTGAAAAAATCCACCATGCCGGCGCAGGCCAGTGCGAACCAGGACAGATTGGCCCACATGTCGAAGGATGGTGTGATGCCGCTGGACAGCTCCGTGAACGAGGCTAGGCGCGGGATCGCAATCGGCGCAAGCCCGTTGCCCGATGCCAGCTGATCGGCCTCACCCTGCAACGTATGAAAGGTCTCGATGAGGTGGTTGTAGGCCAGGTTGTCATTCATCTGACCGGAAAACGCTTGCAGCGCCGACCGGGTATTAGCCAGACTTTTCTCCAGTGGATGTGTGTCCGCCTCCAGCTTTTTCAGCTTATCCTGCTCGCCTTGCAGAATATCGTTGTAAAACTCCCAAACTTTGCCTTTGCCCACGCCCTGTCCCGCCATACCGGGTTGCATGCCCATGTAAGCCTGCTGTGTCTCTCGTGAGGCGTCCGCAATTCGTGACTGCTGATCGGCCGTCAGCCGGCTCTTCATCGCCACGACATCGGCGACGTAGCGGTTCACCTCGTTCGACAGCTGCAATTGCCGCTCGACCAGAATTGAATCCCGTTGCGAGAACTCGTAGAACTTGAAGTAGGAGAAAGTCACGGACACCGTCAGCGCGACCACAAGGGACAAGACGATGCTCAGGAAGCGGGCCGGATTGGCGCGCCAGTGCATGCCGGCCAGTTCCAGCGAACAGATCACCACGATCGATTGCACCGCCACGGTCACGATCAGCGCGATCCATGGTGTGATGAAAAAGCTCAGCCCGTAGTAGGTGGTATAGCCCGATGCCACGCTCAGCATCAGCACGATCGGCACCGACAGCACCCGCAGCAGACCGACGAATGTCGTCTGGATCAGATTCAGCCAGCCGCCAATGCGCCACACGGTGGAATGGCTCATGGCTTAAGAGAGGCTGCGGAGAGGGAAGGGCGCCACGAGCGGGCGGAAATCCAGTGGGGCATGGGTTTTATTCTTGTTAGAGCTGCCGGGAATTTGCGGCTATCCTAGCGCGTCAACCCACAGCCTGTGAAGCTTACCCCATGACCCTCTTCTGGATATTTCTCATACTCGTCATTCTGGTGGTCGTTGGCAACGCCATGACCCTGCTCCGCAGCGCGACACCGCCCAAGATCCCCGAGGGCGTCAAGCCCCAGCCGTATGGGGAGGATGAGGATAAATGAGACAGGGCGGATTCTAATCCGTAGGGACCTGATGTGGTGTGAGGTTCTTACTCACCCTGGCTTGGACGGAGGCAATTTCCCTGCCTGTTGAAATCAAGCCAAGTCAAGGACAGAGAAAAAGAATTTACAGACTCATGGCGATGCGCATACTTTGCGCATCTCTATTTACTGAAATCCTTTCTGAGTGGAAAGCATGTCCTCTATACACCAAAAGCGACCTTTTAATTTGTTACTAAACGAGAAGGTTGTCCGAGAGGCGAGGGAGCACACCGGCAATCTCTCGGCGACGGTCGAGGCTCTGCTGATCGAGTTCGTGACTCGCCAAGAAGACGTCAGGCTCTTAAAGCAGCAATTGGGTGCGGCCGTTGCCGGAGCGTGGAATCAATTCAATGAGGTTCAAGGCTCATTCGCCGACGAATGGAACACGCTCTGATGGCTCAATTTGATGTATTTAGAAATGCTGGCAAACAGCGCCTCGTAATCCCGTTCGTTGTTTCAGTCCAATCAGCGTTTTATGATAATTTGCGGCGGCGCGTGGTCATTCCGCTGGTTGACTGCGCAGCTCTTGGTAACACAAAAGAGATGCCTGATTCTGTGCTCAACCCCAAATTTGTAATTCATGGTTTGCGGGTGGTTCTTAACCCGCTGGAAATCGTTTCCATAGCTGTGGGAGCTTTGGGCGAAAAGGTAGGTTCACTGGTCGATAAGAGTGACTCCATTCTGATGTCACTTGATGAATTGTTTTCCAGAGCCTGGAATCAAGGTAGCCAGCTATCCCAAGGAGGCGTGTGAGGCTCCAGTGCTCGTAGCCCGGATGAAGCAACGCGCAATCCGGGATGATTCGGACACCGTATTCCGCGATGCTCAATACGGGCTTCATCGAGCGGGGCCTCATTCCCCGATGATTTTTACCAGCACCCGCTTGCGGCGGCGGCCGTCGAATTCGCCGTAAAAGATCTGCTCCCAGGGGCCAAAGTCCAGCTTGCTATCGGTCACTGCCACGACCACCTCGCGGCCCATCACCTGCCGTTTCAAATGAGCATCGCCGTTGTCCTCGCCGGTCAGGTTGTGGCGGTAGCGGCTTAGTGGTGCGTGCGGGGCCAGTTCCTCCAGCCAGCGTGTGAAATCGCCATGCAGCCCCTGTTCATCATCATTGATGAACACTGATGCCGTAATGTGCATGGCGTTCACCAGCACCAGGCCCTCGCGGATGCCGCTGTCGCGCAGGCAATCCAGCACCTCGCCGGTGATGTTGATGAACCCGACGCGCTCGGGCGTGTTGAACCAGAGTTCCTTGCGGTAGCTTTTCATGTGGTCTCCTTGTTGGATGCTCAGTTGAAAATTGTAGGCCGTGTCGAAACGCAACGGAAACCCTGTCCATGCATTGCCTACACACCCTCAAGGTCATGGCGAGTGACATGAAGCCATCCAGGAAGCCCAAGTGACGGCATCGGCTTAATCACAGTGACTCGTCTGTTCAGCTTCGGTTTGGCTTGAATTCATGAACAATTCAGGTCGGGCGCGTATAGGGTGAGCCGTGGGCAGGGAATGAGGTGGCGATGAAGTGCCAAGCTGATCTGGGCAGGATATCCATCCATTCAAGGTCAAGTCTCGCATCCAGTACCCGCGGCGGGCATGCAAAGTCATGACAAGTGGCGCGAATCCGGTTACAGTTCACGCCGCGCTAACGAGGGCGAAATTGATCGCCTTTTTTGGGGGCGAAGGCAGGTCCCGGCAACTTGTCTGAGTTGATCGGCCTTGTCTACAATCGATAAGGTTCAAATGTTTGCAAACTTACAACGAGAGGACGTTCATGATGAACACCCAAATGAAAAAATTGCAGCAAGGTTTCACCTTGATCGAGTTGATGATCGTCGTCGCGATCATCGGTATTTTGGCGGCTATTGCGCTACCGGCATATCAGGACTACACAAGAAAGTCGAGATTTTCTGAAGTGATGGCGGTCTCAGACGGTTTAAAAACACCGATTTCTGAGTGTATGGCAAATAATGGTGGGGTTCTTACAACTTGTGATAATGGTGTTGAAGGTATACCAGCCGCGCCGGCAGCCACCAGAAATATTGCCACCCTTGTAGTTGCTGATGGTGTCATTACGGGGACTGGTACTGCAGCGGCAGGCGGCTGGACTTCCATTTTGACTCCTACCGCAGGTAATGGGCTAACAATATGGACCCAAACTGGTACTTGCTTGGCAGCAGGGGCTTGTAAGCAATAGGTACCTCATTCCAATAGTTTGAAGCAAAACCCCCCGTTACTGGGCTAAAGCCCAAAAAGACCCCTCACGTCGAGGGGTCTTTTTGGTCCGCCCGGCAGGGCGCACTCACTTGGGGGTGCAAGTCCCCTTCTCGCCCGGCAAGGGGAGGGGTTAGTTGAATGGCAAGGACGCCACAGGTTAGCTGTGAATTCGGAGGAAGCCGAAGAACCGCAGCCCGCATGTAGCACAGATAAATGCGGGGTTCCGCCGCCGGAATCGTCCCGGATCTTACCGGGAGAACAGCCGCGAAGGGTCCGCGATGATTCATCGGGGCTGCGCCTGCTGCGATATGCAACCCTAATCGAGACCTTGCGAGGTTGAATAATCATGCGGCCATTGCTAACGCCTGCATCACCTCGGCCACACTGCTGACCTTTGCGTCCCTTGCCAATCGGTAGCTCTCGGCGCCGGAATAGACGACTGTCCCTACTTCAATGGCCAAATCGGCCAGCGCAAGGTGATAGCCCTTGGAGAGCCTGGGGGTGAGTCCCAGTTTGATTTCGAATGCCTGCTTGCCGGTGGACGAGCTGAAAATCAGTTCGAGTTCCGCGCCGGCCACAGTACGATAGACAGTACGATAGAAGGAAGACTCGACTGAGGGGTCGCCAATGCAGCCGATGAGTTGCTCGATGACGAAACCCTCCCACGAGGCGCCGACGACCGGATGGCCGTAAAGGTCATCGGCGGTTTCGATACCCAGCAGTGAGTGCAACATGCCGCTGTCGCGCAGGAAGATTTTCGGGCTTTTGATAGGGCGCTTGCCGAGGTTGGCGTGATAAGGAGGCAGTGACCTGACCCTGAAGGTGTCGGCCAGAAATGAACAGGTAATGGCGCATAGTCGGCGGCGTCAGCCCCAGACTGCCGGCAATCTGGCTGGCATTCCACAACTGTCCGTGCAAATGGGCCAGCATTTGCCAGAAGCGTTGCATCTGCGCCGCCGGAATCCGGATGCCCAATTGCTGCAAGTCCTGTTCCAGGAACGTCCGGAAAAAGGCCTGGCTCCAGCGCAAACTGGCCTTGTCGCTGGTGGCGAGAAAGCTTTCCGGATAACCGCCACGCAACAGTAACTTCAGCTGGTTTTCCGAAGTGGCGCCCACCTCGTCAAGGGTGAAAGGGGTCAGTTCCAGGTAATCAACGCGCCCCGCCAGGGATTCGGCGGTTTGCCGACGCAGGTCGGGTGATGCCGAGCCGAGCAGCATAAACCGCCCGGATCGGCGATCCTGGTCGATCAGGACACGCAACAGGGGAAACACCTCCGGCTTGCGCTGGATTTCGTCAATGATAACGAGCTTGCCAGACACGCTGCCCAGATAGGTTTCGGCATCGTGAACCTTGGCGAGGTCCGCCGGCCGTTCCATGTCGAGAAAGACCGCATCGGTGTGGCCAACCCTGCGAGCCAGGCTGGTCTTACCCACCTGCCGGGCCCCCAGCAATGCCACGGCTGGGAACTGAGCCAGAGATTCATCCAGCTGTGGCCCGATTCTTCGCTTAATCATCCTCGTGTTATGAAAGTCTATGTTTCAATTAACAAGGATTAATGGTGGTCAGGTCAGGCGTCCCCTTATTCTGCGCATCGGAATGCGGGGTTGCGGTGCCGGATCGTCCCGGATTACGCGTTGCTTCATCCGGGCCAAGCACTAGCGCTTGACCGCGAGACTGCCCTCGACGCGGTTGAGGGCATCCATTGTCTTGCTATGGGTGAATCTCGACTTCTTCATGCAGAACCTCCTCAGTGTCGAAAATTCTACTTTTGACCCCAGTCAATTTTAGGGGAAATGCCCAGGGCCCGGCCCTCGATTTTCCCGTTGCGCTTAGCAAAATCTTTCCGGCGTTATATGATGACGCCCCATCCGATTTTTCTGAATCCTCTGCATGACTGCCCGCACCGCCGAGATAGAGCGCAACACTTCCGAGACCCGTATACGGGTCGGTATCAATCTGGATGGCACGGGCCGCGCGACTTTCGAGACCGGCGTTCCGTTTCTGGACCACATGATGGATCAGATTGCCCGGCATGGGTTGATCGATATGGACGTGCGCGCTGACGGCGATCTGCACATCGATGCTCACCACACGGTTGAAGACATCGGCATCACCCTGGGCATGGCGTTTGATCAGGCGGTGGGCGACAAGAAGGGCATCCGCCGTTATGGCCACAGCTATGTCCCGCTGGACGAGGCGTTGTCGCGGGTGGTGGTGGATTTCTCCGGTCGACCGGGTCTGAGCTATGAGGTCGACTATCCTCGCGGCCGTATTGGCGACTTTGATGTCGACCTGTTTGGCGAATTCTTCCGCGGCTTTGTGAATCACGCCAAGGTGACCCTGCATATCGATAACCTGAAGGGACGAAACGCCCACCACGTGGCCGAGACTATTTTCAAGGCGTTTGGTCGGGCATTGCGGATGGCGGTCGAGCCGGACGCGCGCATGCAGGGTACGATTCCGTCGACCAAGGGTTCACTCTAAACGCGATTCATCATTCCGCGTCCTCGCTTATGTCTTCCGTCGCTATCATCGATTACGGCATGGGGAATCTTCACTCCATCGCCAAGGCCGTTCAGCATGCCGATTCCAGTGTCACGGTGACCGTGACGGATGATCCGGCGACGATACTGGGCGCCGACCGGGTGGTCTTTCCCGGTGTGGGCGCGATGCGTGATTGCATGGCTGCCCTGAATGCCCGCCAGCTGGGCCCGGTGCTGAGGGAAGCCGCGGCGACCCGGCCGGTGCTGGGGATTTGCCTCGGGATGCAGGCACTGCTGGACGAGAGCGAGGAAAGCGTCGGCACACCGAGCCTGGGGCTGATTCCCGGCCGCGTGCTGCGTTTTGCCGATGGGCTTGCCGACAGCCAGGGACGAACCCTGAAAATTCCGCATATGGGCTGGAACCGCGTCGTGCCGGTCGTGGATCACCCTGTCTGGCACGGTATCGAAGCCGGGAGCTGGTTTTACTTCGTTCACAGTTATTACGCCAGCCCGGCGAATCCCGCTGACGTGGCGGCCACTACGGATTACCCGACCCCGTTTGCTGCGGCGCTGGCTCACGGTAACATTTTTGCCGTGCAATTCCATCCCGAGAAAAGCCAGGCGGTGGGATTGCGGCTGCTGGCCAACTTTCTGAGCTGGAATCCCGGTTCCTGAGCGTTCGTTTTCCCTTTGTTCACCCGATGATGAGGAGTTTCCCATGCTTTTGATACCTGCTATCGACCTGAAAGATGGCAAGTGTGTCCGTCTGCGGCAAGGCCGCATGGAAGACGATACGGTGTTCTCGGACGATCCCGTGGCCATGGCCGGCAAGTGGGTCGGCGATGGCGCGCAACGCCTGCATTTGGTGGATCTGGATGGCGCGTTTGCCGGCAAGCCACGCAATGGGGAGGTGATTCATGCCATCCGCAAGGCTTACCCGGATGTGCAAATTCAGGTCGGCGGCGGTATCCGCGATGAGGATACGATTCAGGGCTACCTGGATGCCGGGGTCGATTACGTCATCATCGGCACCAAGGCGGTCAGTGCGCCGCATTTCGTGCGCGAAGTAGCGGCTGAATTCCCCAATCACATCATCGTCGGGCTGGATGCGAAGGACGGCAAGGTGGCGGTCGACGGTTGGTCGAAGCTGTCGAACCACGACGTGATCGATCTGGCCCAGAAGTTCGAGGATGAGGGTGTCGAAGCCATCATTTACACCGACATCAGTCGCGACGGCATGATGCAGGGTGTCAATGTCGAGGCGACGGCGCGGCTGGCGCGTGCCATTCGCATTCCGGTGATTGCCTCGGGCGGCATTCACACGATCGACGATATCCATGCGTTGGGCGTGGTGGTGGATGATGGCGTGAGCGGGGCCATTACGGGTCGTGCGATTTATGAAGGCACGCTCGATTTCGCCGAGGGCCGCAAGGTCGCGGAGCAGTACTAGCTCATGCTCGCCAAGCGCATCATTCCCTGCCTGGACGTGGACAATGGCCGCGTCGTCAAGGGGGTCCGGTTTGTCGAAATCAAGGACGCCGGCGATCCGGTGGAAATTGCCCGTCGCTATGACAAGGAAGGTGCGGACGAGCTGACCTTTCTCGACATTACCGCCAGCGCCCATGACCGCGAGACCATGGTGCATGTCGTGGAGCAGGTGGCCGGGGAAATTTTCATTCCGCTGACCGTCGGCGGGGGTATTCGTACCCTGGAGGACATCCGTCGCATGCTGAATGCGGGTGCCGACAAGGTCAGCATCAACAGCGCAGCGGTGGCGCGGCCCGAGTTCGTGCGCGAGGCGGCGGAGCGGTTCGGGTCGCAATGCATCGTCGTTGCCATCGATGCGAAGCAGGTGTCAGCCGATCCTCCGCTCTGGGAGATTTTCACCCATGGGGGGCGCAAGCCGACCGGGCTGGATGCCATCGAATGGGCAAAGCGCATGGTTGAGTTCGGCGCGGGAGAAATCCTGCTGACCAGCATGGATCGGGATGGCACCAAATCCGGCTTCGATCTGGAACTGACTCGTGCGATCAGCGAAGCCGTCCCGGTGCCGGTAATTGCTTCGGGGGGCGTCGGCAATCTGGATCATCTGGCCGATGGGGTCACCTTGGGCAAGGCCGATGCGGTGCTGGCGGCCAGCATTTTCCATTTTGCCGAGCATTCCATCCGTGAAGCCAAGCAGCACATGGCCAGTCGCGGGATTGAGGTCCGGCTGTGAACGATTGGCTCGACGCGGTCCGGTGGAACAGTGACGGTCTGGTGCCGGTCATCGCACAGGAGGCGGGCTCGTCCACCGTGCTGATGGTGGCCTGGATGAACCGCGAGGCGTTGGCGCTGACCGCTCAGCAGGGGCACGCGGTTTACTGGTCTCGCTCACGCGGCAAACTCTGGCACAAGGGCGAAGAGTCGGGGCATCAGCAGAAGGTGTTGGAGATTCGGCTGGACTGCGACGAGGATGTGATTCTCCTCACCGTCGAGCAAGCAGGTGGCATTGCCTGCCATACAGGACGACATCATTGTTTCTACCGGGTGCTGCGTGATGGGGAGTGGGAGACGGTTGAGCCGGTCATCAAGTCGCCGGACACCATCTATGGGCAATCCTGAAAGTTACGGGTATGCCATCGGTAAAAGACATCCCTGGGCCCTATCGATTTTTCTTCTACAGTTTCGATTGCGGTGAACCCCGGCATGTTCACGTGCAGCGTGAAAAACTGCTTTGCAAGTTCTGGCTCGAGCCTGTACATCTGGCAAAGAATGGCGGTTTTGGTCCTAAGGAGCTCAATATTGTCCGTCGCCTAATTGAAAGCAATCGATTGGCAATCTTGGAGGCATGGAATGAACACTGTGGTTAATGTTGTGGAGCCTCGCATTCAGCGCATAGAGATAACCGAGGATGAAATTGTCGCGCATCTGGTGGATGGCCGGTCCATCAGCGTTCCCATCCTCTGGTCGTGGCGACTGTCAGATGCAACGCCAGCGCAACGACAGGATTTTGAAATTCTCGGTGATGGTCAGGGGGTTCATTGGCCTGCGATTGACGAGGACATCAGTGTCGAAGGGATGCTAAGCGGGTTCCCTGCATATCATCGTCCAGATCCGAAGGCCAAGCAGGCAGCCTAGAGGAAATTTTTTCGGGATTGCTGGATCATCTTGCTGGGCGCAGGCTCCTGAATGGGGTGCATATGGAGGCCACGCTGCTTTCCATCAGTCGGTCATTCCGTGGCTCAGTCAGTTGCTGGACCCAAGACTGACGAATCTTTCCTTTAAACGGAATAAAAAATGGACATACTTTCCGAGTTGGCAGTAATCCTTGAGCAGCGCAAAACCCAGAACCCGGATTCGTCCTACGTGGCGAGGCTTTATGCCAAGGGGCTGGATGCCATTCTCAAGAAAATAGGCGAAGAAGCGACCGAGACGGTCATGGCGGCCAAGGATGGGGTGCCGGAAAAAATTGTCTACGAGGTGGCTGATCTGTGGTTCCACAGCCTGGTGTTGTTGGCCCATCAGGGGCTGGGGCCGGATCAGGTGTTGGCCGAGTTACAGCGCCGGTTCGGCCTGTCTGGCCTTGAGGAAAAGGCGTCGCGTCGCGATTAAACAGCGGATTCGTTTCGTTTACTGAAGCGGGAAATGCCTGAGATACAGGGCCCAGGCAGCGGCGGTGCCAAGCAGCAGGAAGATGGCTGCAGAGATGAGGGCGCCGCGCCGGTAACGCTGTTTGAGTTGGTGTTCAGGCACGGTCGATAGCATGAAGAGGCGGCCGTCGGGTGGTTTCTTCAGCAGGTTGATGTCAGTCGGATGACGAGTTTCCCCCCACTCCTGCATGGATTCCCTTTCCGCCATGCTCAAGGCAATCTCCCATTCTGCCGGGCTGATGATGCCGTCACCATCCGTGTCGAAGCGCTGACGCAGCGCGGTGGGGTCTTGTTTCCAGCGACGGACCAGTGCGCGGATGGCGTCATCGAGAGTGCCGGGATCGGCGCTGCCAAGCGATTTTAGATAACCCATGGCGTAAAGTGGGACACCTTCGGCGATGCGGCTTTCCGAGTATCGATACTTGCCTGCGGACGCAAGGCGGTCCCAGAAGCCCTGCTCCGGAGGTGGCGCGCCGGGGCGGCGTGAGAGACCTCGCCAGTGTTGGCTGATGGAAGGAATGACTTCCGCGCCATCGGGATCGACGATGCAGCGGCCGGTGCCGTCATTCAGGTGAAAGATGGCTTCGCTGGTGCCGCTTTCGATCATTCGCCATTCGTCCTTGCCCTCGGTTTTTTCTTCCACCGTGTAGCGATACCAGACGCATCGATGACCGCTCAGGGGCGCGATGATGGGCGTGCCTTCCATCATCTGGGTCACACCTTCCAGTTCAACTTGCCCCTGGGACGCCGACCGGATCAGCGAGGCCGGGGTATCGGCGATCAGTCGCAGATGGGAAAGGTTGCGAAACAGCGATCGAAAGGCGGTGCCGGCTAACAGGGCCGCCGGGAGGAAGCCCATCCAGAAATGGGGAGATTGCACCTCCCGGATGAATTCCGGATACGACATCTCCGGTGAGTCGACGGCTGATGAAGTTGGGAAGCCGCTGTTCAGCCACCGAACAGTGCGTGCAAATCCACGTTGGCGATCTCCTGCTCGGAAAATTCCAGGAGGTCGAAACTTTCGAAACCGAAAAACCGGGCCACGAAGAGATCGGGGAATTCTTCCAACCGGATATTGTTGGTGTTGACGCAATCGTTATAGAACTCCCGGCGGTCAGCGATGGCATTCTCGAGGCCAGTGATACGCGCTTCGAGAGTGCGAAAGGCGGTATTGGCCTTGAGGTCTGGGTACGCCTCCACCGCAGCAAAGAGTTGAAACAGGCCTTGCCGCAATTGGCCTTCGGCATTGCCCAGGGCCGGCAGGTTATGTTGTTCCCGCGCGCTGGAGACGTTGGAGCGCGCTCGCATCACGGCCTCCAGCGTTTCCCTTTCGTGTCGCATGTACTGCTTGCAGGTCTCCACCAGTTTGGGGAGTTCATCGTGACGCTGCTTGAGCAGCACGTCGATGTTGGACCAGGCCTTTGCCATATCATGCTTGAGGTTGACCAGCCGGTTGTAGATCAGGATGAGGTAACCGATGGCAATGACCAGAAGACCCAGAACGATGAAGCCGGCGATGATCATGGAGGGTCTCCGTAACAGGCCCAGGGGCGGGGAGTGGGTAGGTGTCTGCCGTTGATTTTATTACAAGAAGCCGAGTGCCGGGCTCGTGCCTGGTGTCTCGGGAGCAAGTGAGGGACTGTTGTGGGAATTCGGACATTGAACGGGGTCGCGCCCAAATTGGCTGAAGGCGTCTTTGTCGATGACAGCGCAGTGGTGATCGGTGACGTGACTTTAGGCCGGGAAGTCTCCATCTGGCCGATGTCGGTGCTGCGTGGCGACGTGAACTTCATCACGATTGGTGATGAAACTAATATTCAGGACGGGTGCGTGCTGCATGTCACCCATCGCAGCGAGGCCAATCCGCAGGGGCATCCGCTGATTGTGGGCAAGGGCGTGACCGTGGGACACAAGGTCGTGCTGCACGGCTGTACGGTGGGCGATCTTTGCCTGATCGGCATTGGTGCGGTCATCATGGATGGCGCCGTGATCGAGGACCGTGTCATGGTCGGGGCCGGTGCCCTGGTGACGCCGGGCAAGCGGCTGGAGAGCGGTTTTCTTTATGTGGGCAGTCCTGCCCGCCCTTCAAGAAAGTTGCGCGATGAGGAGCTGGATTATCTGAGCTACTCCAGGGACGGTTATGTGCGGCTCAAGAACCGCCATCAATCCGGTGGGTGATTTGCCGGTCAGGATGAGCTGCGGCTGACATTCAGTTCGGCGATGACCGGGGCTGTGTCAGGCCGGATGCCACGCCAGAGATGAAAGGCTTCGGCGGCCTGTTCCACCAGCATCCCAATGCCATCGACGCTGAGACGCGCACCCTGTTCCAGGCCCCAGCGCACAAAAGCGGTGGGTTCCATGCCATAGGCGAGGTCATAACAGGCCCCATCTTGGGCTAGAATGTTTGGCGGTAAGTCAGGCAAATCCCCGCTCAAGCTGGCTGCGGTGGCGTTGAGGATAAGGTCGTAATCGCCCCCCGCTAGCGTTGCAAAACCACCACCGGTGATGGGACCAATATCACCGAATTCCGTCGCCAGTTGCGCCGCTTTTTCCGGCGTTCGATTGGCAATGGTCAGTCGTGATGGCTGCCGTTGCAGCAAGGGCTCCAGGATGCCACGGGTGGCGCCGCCGGCGCCCAGAATGAGGATGCGCTGACCGGTCAGGTCGAGGCCGAGGTTGTGGATCAGGTCGCGAACCAGCCCGACACCATCGGTGTTTTCACCAAAAATCATGCCATCATCACGCAGTGCCAGTGTATTGACGGCCTTGCTGCGCTGCGCCCGGTCGCTCAGGGTATCGGCTAGCCGGAACGCCAATTCCTTGAGTGGGACCGTGCAGTTGAGTCCTCGTCCCCCTGTTTGAAAGAAGGCTTTAACCGAGGGCTCGAATATCTCCGGCGTCACATCCTCGGCCGTGTAGGTCAGGGTTTGCCCGGTTTGTTCCGCGAACAGGCGATGAATGCGGGGGGACTGGCTGTGGCCAATAGGATGGCCGAAGACGGCATATCGATCAGCTGGGGGCATGGGTTGAAAGTGGGTCGGTTGCTAATGGGTAAGGCGGATTATTCCTCGCGCAGCCACCGTGCCACGGTTTTTGCGGAGTAAGTGAGAATGGCATCCGCGCCCGCGCGCTTGAGCGAGAGCAGGGTTTCCAGCATGGTTTTCCGCTCGTCCAGCCAGCCATTCAGGGCAGCGGCCTTGAGCATGGCGTACTCGCCGCTGACCTGATAGGCGAAAGTCGGCACGCCGTATTGATCCTTGATGCGACGAATGATGTCGAGATAGGGTAACCCGGGTTTGATCATCACCATGTCAGCACCCTCGGCCAGATCCAGTTCCACCTCGCGGAGTGCTTCGTCGCTGTTGGCGGGGTCCATCTGGTAACTGTACTTGTTTCCGGCGCCTAAATTGGCGGCTGATCCGACGGCATCGCGGAAGGGACCGTAGAAGGCCGAGGCGTACTTGGCCGAGTAGGCCAGGATGCGGGTATGCCTATGGCCGGCGGTTTCCAGTGCATCACGAATGGCACCAATACGGCCATCCATCATGTCCGAGGGGGCGACGATATCGACCCCGGCCGCGGCATGTGACAGCGCTTGTTTGACCAGTACCTCGACGGTTTCATCGTTCAGCACATAACCATCGGCATCGATGAGCCCATCCTGACCGTGGGAGGTGAAGGGGTCCAGCGCCACGTCGGAAATCACGCCCAACTTGGGAAAATTCTTCTTGATGGCACGGATCGCCCGTTGCGCCAGTCCTTCGGGATTAAAGGCTTCAGCGGCGTCGAGACTTTTTTGTGCTAGCGGCGTTACGGGAAAGATTGCGATCGCGGGGATGCCGAGTTGCACGGCTTCCTGACACTCTTCCAGTAACAGGTCAATACTCAGACGTTCGACACCCGGCATGGACGTCACGGGTTCTCGCCGCTGATCACTCTCCAGCACAAATAGCGGGTAAATCAGATCATCGACCGTCAGGCAGGTTTCCCGGACCAGGCGGCGGCTGAAATCATCGCGGCGCAAACGACGCGGGCGTTGTCTGGGGAAGGCGGGCTGGCTGGTGCGGAACATGGACATCAGTGCGCGTGGGAGAACATGTTCGTAGTGTATTAGAGGCCTGCAGGTTATGATAGGCAGTCTGGTTTTTCCTGGAGCGATATCAATGAAATTGACGAAATCCATTTCTGGAGTCGGGGCTTGGCTTGGATCTATGTGGCTGATTTTTGGCGGGCTTTCCATCGCTTTGGCGGATGAGGCGCTGTCGCCCCCGCAGCAGGTCATTCAAAAAACCTCGGATCAGTTGCAGGTTTCCCTGCAGAAAGCGGAGTACAAGAACAACTTCAAGAAAGCCACGGCGCTGGTCGATCAGATCATCAATCCCAATGTGGATTTCGATCGGGTATCCATTCTGGTTCTGGGCAAGCACTGGCGCACGGCAACGCCGGAGCAGAGGGAACGTTTCAAGCAGGAGTTTCGCTTGCTGCTGGTGAGAACTTATACGACTGCCTTCACTGAATATTCCGACTGGAAAATTCGCTATCTGCCGATGGAGCAGGAGACATCCGGGAAGAAGGTCATGGTCAAGACCGAGATTCTTCAGGCCGGCGGGCAGCCCGTGGCCGTCAATTACCGCATGGTTGAGGATGGGGCTGGCTGGAAGGTTTACGACATTCTGATCGAGGGCATCAGTTTGTTACAGAACTACCGGGCCAGCTTCAACGATGAAATCGAGCAGTCCGGTTCACTCGATCAATTGATCGCTCACCTTGCCGAACGCAACGCCGGCGCGATGAAGGAGCCGGTCGGTGCCAGAGCTAACGGCAAGAGCGGCTCATAACCAGTCGCGGGGCTTGAGGAAGTCGGTGTAAAGCCTTTCCTCGGCGCTGCCCGTTTCGGGTTTCCAGTTATAACGCCAGTGTGCGACGGGCGGCAGGGACATGAGAATGGATTCTGTCCGCCCGCCTGACTGAAGGCCAAACAGCGTTCCTCGGTCAAAGACCAGGTTGAATTCCACGTAGCGGCCACGGCGATAAAGCTGGAATTCCCTTTCCCGCTCGCCGTAAGGGGTGTTTTTCCGCTTCTGAACGATGGGCAGATAGGCCTTGAGGTAATGCTCACCGACGCTGCGCAGGAAGGCGAAGCACTGATCGAATCCCCATTCATTGAGATCATCAAAGAATAGCCCGCCGACGCCGCGAGTTTCATTGCGGTGCTTCAGGAAGAAATACTCGTCACACCATTTCTTGTATTCCGGGTAGACCTTTTCGCCAAAGGGCTGGCAAGCGTCACGGGCGGTTTGATGCCACGCTACGGCGTCTTCCTCGAAAGGGTAATACGGTGTGAGGTCGAAGCCGCCGCCAAACCACCAGACGGGAGGCTCGTTTTCCTTTTCGGCGATGAAGAAGCGCACGTTGGCGTGAGAGGTCGGAACATAGGGGTTGCGCGGGTGGATCACCAGCGACACCCCCAAGGCCTGAAAGCCTCGCCCCGCCAGGTCTGCACGATGTGCCGTTGCGGATGGCGGCAGAGTCTTGCCCACGACATGAGAGAAGTTGACACCTCCCTGCTCGATGACATCGCCGCCGGCCAAAACCCGGGTACGACCGCCTCCCACGCCGTTGTCGTAAGCCCAGCTGTCTTCCTGAAAGCGTGCCTTCGGCTCTTCGACTTCAAGGCCCTCACAGATGTGGTCCTGAAGATCCATAAGATAGGCTTTGACGGCTTCGATACTAGGCGCACTCATGAGGTCTCCTGCGTGATCGGCGGATGCCGGGGGTTGGCTTTCTGGAGGGAGCCAGTCTGCCGGAAATGGCAAAAAATTCTAACATGAGCGCCTTCATGGACTTCGCGCGTTTTTTCATCTACAGGCTCTGATGGTACGTCCCGGATTGATCACTCTGAATAAAGACTTGTCGCCTTATGCTGGGCTGGCCGACTTTTTCCGAACTCCCGGTTTGAAGCCATGGGCAGAGCTTCTGCCGAGCCAACTGGATCGCGCGTTCAGTGCCGACCGGCACGGGGATTGGCCGAAATGGAGCGATATTTTGCGTCGCTTGCCCGCCTGTCCCGTGGATCGTGTGGATCTGAATGCATCCGCCGTCACGATCGAGGGCGTATTTGATGCGGAGTGCCGGGCGGTTACCGAGGCCTTGTTACGGTCATTACATCCCTGGCGCAAAGGGCCCTATGAAATTTTTGGGATTCACATCGACACGGAATGGCGTTCCGACTGGAAATGGGAGCGGTTGGCTGATCAGATTAGCCCGCTCGGGGGGCGCCTGGTGCTGGATGTGGGGTGTGGCAGTGGCTATCACGCCTGGCGGATGGCTGGGTCCGGCGCGAAGGGGGTAATCGGTATTGACCCTACGCTGCTCAGTGTGGCGCAGTTTCTAGCGGTGCGACATTTTGCCGGGGTCTATCCGGTGCATGTGTTGCCGGTGGGGATTGATGATGTGCCGCCCAATCTCAGGGTTTTCGATACCGTGTTTTCGATGGGAGTGCTCTACCATCGCCGCTCTCCGCTTGATCATTTGCTGGAACTTAAGGCCTGTCTGCGTCAGGGGGGGGAGCTGGTGCTGGAAACCCTGGTGATTGAAGGTGAGGCAAGGCAGGTGCTGTTGCCGGAGGGCCGCTACGCGCAGATGCGCAATGTCTGGTTCATTCCCTCCGTGCTGATGTTGGAGGGCTGGCTGAAACGCTGCGGTTACAAAAATATCCGCCTGGTCGATGTCAGCAAAACAACCACCGAGGAGCAGCGGTCGACAGACTGGATGCAATTCCAGTCGTTGCGGGATTTTCTCGATCCTCACGACCCAAACCTTACGGTCGAGGGTTTGCCGGCTCCACGCCGCGCCATTTTTTTGGCGAATAGTCCATAGGCCCGTGTTTTCCCGCTTCGGCTAGAATGGCCGACCATTTTTTTCAAGGCATGCCATCATGAGTTCACCCCGTATCGGCTTTATCAGTCTCGGCTGCCCCAAGGCGCTGGTGGATAGCGAACGCATCCTGACCAAGCTGCGCGCGGAGGGTTATGAGCTGGTGCCGACCTACCAGGATTCTGATCTGGTGGTCGTCAATACCTGCGGATTCATTGATGATGCCGTAGAGGAGTCGCTGGACGCGATTGGTGAAGCGCTCAAGGAAAACGGCAAGGTGATCGTCACCGGCTGTCTTGGGGCGCGTGAAGAGGAAATTCGCGCTCGTCATCCTGCCGTGCTGAAAGTCACCGGAGCGCATGCCTATGAAGAGGTGGTCGCTGCCGTGCATGAGCATGCTCCGCCTTCGCATGACCCGTTTGTCGATGTGGTGCCGCCCGAAGGCATCAAGCTGACGCCGCGTCATTATGCGTACCTGAAGATCTCCGAGGGCTGTAATCACCGTTGCACCTTTTGCATCATTCCTTCGATGCGAGGTGATCTCGTCAGTCGCCCGGTGGGTGAGGTGATGGCCGAGGCTGAGCGGCTGGTGGAGGCCGGGGTCAAGGAGCTGTTGGTGGTTTCACAGGACACCAGCGCTTACGGGGTAGACCAGAAATACAAGCTGGATTTCTGGAAGGGTCGCCCCATCAAAACACGCTTTTTCGATCTGGCGCAGGCGCTGGGTAGTCTGGGTGCCTGGGTCAGAATGCATTACGTCTATCCCTATCCGCATGTCGATGAAGTCATTCCCCTGATGGCCGAAGGGAAAATCCTGCCTTATCTCGATATCCCGTTTCAGCATGCCAGCGAGCGAATCCTGAAGCTGATGAAACGCCCGGCGGCGACGGAAAATGTGCTGGAACGCATTCGGCGCTGGCGGGAGATTTGCCCTGACCTGACATTGCGCAGCACTTTCATCGTCGGTTTCCCTGGCGAGACCGAGGAGGATTTCGAGCAGTTGCTGGATTTTCTTGATGTCGCGCAACTGGATCGCGTGGGCTGTTTTGCCTATTCACCCGTCAAGGGTGCGGCAGCCAACGAGTTGCCGAATCCGGTTTCGGAGGAAGTCAAGCAGGATCGGCTGGCGCGTTTCATGGAATTCCAGTCGGGGATCAGTGCCGATCGACTGGCATCGCGGGTGGGATGCCGCGAGCAGGTGCTGATCGATGAGGTCGTAGAGGAAGGTGCGGTGGCCAGGAGTCGTGCCGATGCGCCGGAAATCGATGGTCAGGTGTTCATCGATGGCGCAACCCATCTAAAAGTGGGTGATCGGGTGGATGTGGTGATTGAGGAAGTCGACGAGCACGACATGTGGGCTCATCTCGCCGACTGAGCCGGGACCAAAAGCAGCCATCCGCTGCCCGGTCCCTTTCGCGGATTCAGTTAGTGATGGTGATGTCCACCCGGGCCATGAACATGACCGTGTTCCAGCTCTTCGGCGGTGGCATCCCGGATCTCGGTGACTTCAACATCGAAGGTCAGCGTGATCCCCGCCATGGGGTGGTTTCCGTCAAGAATGACTTCATCGCCATCCACGTCGATGACGGTGACCAGTTGCATGCCCTCCGGTGACTGTGCCTGAAACTGCATGCCGGGAAGAATCTGGTCCACGCCTTGAAAGGCGCTCTTGGGGACCGACTGCACCATTTCATTGTCGCGCTCGCCGTAGCCATCCGCCGGGGCAACGGTGACGCTGAATTTATCGCCCAAAGCCCGGCCACTCAGGGCGTTCTCCAAGCCGGGAATGATGTTGCCCAGTCCGTGCAGGTAGGCCAACGGTTCCTGTCCTTCGGAACTATCAAGAATGTCGCCGGCGTCGTTGGTGAGTTTGTAGTGGATGGAAACGACCTTATTGTTTGCGATCTGCATGAATGTCTCGATACTCGTGAATTTGAGCCGGCATGATAGCGGGTTTGCACAGCAAGGACACTTTTTGCCAGCGCTTGTCCGGTAAGTTAATATTCGCGGCGTTTGTCCATTCACCCCCTGCAGATGGAAATCCCCTGTCCATTCTTACGTTCATCAAAAAACTTTTAGCGCCTTCCTCGCTGGTTGAGACGCCTACCGCGCTCCCTGGTGATGGATTGCCGCGAGTCTATAGTCGCTCGGAGCACAATATTTCGCGATCGCTGGTCAGCGAAAATGCGTTGAAAGTGCTGTATCGGCTGAAAAAGGCAGGTTTTGAAGCCTATCTGGTCGGTGGTTGTGTCCGCGATTTGCTCCTGGGCCGTGAGCCGAAGGATTTCGATGTTGTCACTGATGCTCATCCCGAACAGATTCGATCCGTATTTCGTAACTGCCGTTTGATCGGCCGGCGTTTTCGTCTGGCCCATGTTCACTTCGGCCAGGAAATTATCGAGGTCGCCACTTTTCGCGCTCTGCAAACCGAAGAGGCGCAGACGGAACGGGTCCTCGAGAATGGACGTATTCTTCGCGACAATGTTTACGGCACCATCGAGGAAGATGCGTTTCGGCGCGATTTTTCGGTCAATGCGCTTTACTACAATATCAATGACTTTTCCGTCGTTGATTTCGTCGGTGGCATGGAGGATCACCGCGCTTGCGTCATGCGGCTGATCGGTGATCCCGAGAAGCGTTATCGCGAAGACCCGGTCCGAATGCTGCGCGCCGTTCGCTTCGCCGTGAAGCTGGGTTTTGCCATACATGAGGATTCCGCCGAGCCGATTCCTCGCCTAGCCAAATTGCTCAGGGAAATACCGGCGGCGCGGCTGTTTGATGAGGTCATGAAGCTGATGCTTTCTGGTTATGCCGTGCAGACCTTTGAGCAGCTTCGCCATTACGGCCTGTTTGCGGCTCTCTTTCCCGAAACGGAACGCTGTCTGGGTCAGGAGCCCGAGGGATTCCCTTTGACTTTTCTGGCGAAATCACTGGAGCGAACGGATAGTCGGATCGCTGAACATAAGCCGGTGGCGCCTTACTTCCTGTTTGCAGCATTGTTGTGGGAGCCGGTTCGTGCCCGCGCCCAGAAGCTGATTGACGCTGGGCAGAACGCCCTGCTGGCGTATCAGGATGCGGGCAATGAAGTGGTTAATCGTCAGATCCGGCTGATTGCTTTGCCAAAAAGTATCGGCTTGCCGGTTCGGGAGGTCTGGTCCATGCAGCCACGCTTTGAAATGACCCAGGGTGGCCGGCCGTTCCGCTTGCTGGGTCACCCTAGGTTCCGTGCGGCTTACGATTTTCTTCTCCTGCGCGCCGAGACCGGCGAAGCCGATCCCGCTCTGGCGGAATGGTGGACGCGATTTCAGTCGGCCAATGAAGCCGAGCAGAAATCGATGGTTCGCAGCGGTCAGCGTTCCTCCACCAGGACCCGGACACGCAAGAGGCGTCCACGCAAGAAAGCACCGGGTCATGCTCCCATCTCCTGATGCTTCGGTGAGAGCCTACATCGGTTTGGGGGGGAATCTGGAGCGGCCGGTTGATCACATCAGGTCCGCGCGGGACGCGATAGCGGCATTGCCCCAGGTCCGTGAGGCCGCTTTTTCCAGTCTTTACCGCAGCGCCCCCATGGGGCCCGCGGACCAGCCCGATTATGTCAACGCCGTCATGGCCGTGGACACGACCCTGGAACCTTTGGCACTGCTGGATCAGTTGCAGGGTATTGAAGCGGCACATGGACGGGTGCGGCTGGGCGAGCGCTGGGGGCCGCGCACACTGGATCTGGATATTCTCGCTTTCGGCGATCAGGAAATTCGTACGACGCGATTGCAGGTTCCTCATCCCGGCATGGCCGAGCGTGAATTCGTGCTGTATCCCCTCATGGAGATTGCGCCGGATCTCGCGCTGCCAGCCGTGGGTTTGCTGAAGAATCTGGTTGGCGCCTGCCCCCGTCGGGGGTTGAGGGTGATGGCCGATGAGTGAGGTCAGGCCTTCTCTCACGGTGCCCGCATTGCAGGAGATGAAGTCGCGGGGCGAAAAAATTGTCGCACTGACAGCCTACGACGCTTCGTTTGCTGCCGTTATGGAGGAAGCGGGAATCGACATGATACTTGTCGGGGACTCGCTGGGTATGGTGGTCCAGGGGCAGGAGACGACCTTGCCGGTCACGCTGGAGCAGATGATCTACCATGCGGTCGCCGTGCGCCGTGGAGCCGCTGCGCCTTTGCTGGTGGTGGATCTGCCTTTCATGACTTACGCGTCCATTCCTCAGGCGCAGGAGAGCGCGGCCCGACTCGTGCGGGAGGCGGGCGCTCAGATGGTCAAGCTGGAGGGAGGGCGGCACCGCGCGGAGATCGTGAGTGCGCTGGCGATGCAGGATATTCCTGTCTGCGCTCATCTTGGCCTTTTGCCCCAGTCCATACACCGGCTGGGCGGCTACAAGGTGCAGGGCCGCGATGACCGCAGTGCCCAGAGACTCCTCGAGGAGGCGATGCTGCTGGAGGATGCGGGCGCGTCGCTTCTGGTGCTGGAGTGCATGCCGGCAACCCTCGCCAGTGAGATTACGCTGGCGCTCTCGATACCGACGATTGGTATTGGTGCGGGTGCGGGCTGCGATGGTCAGGTGCTGGTGTCCTACGACATGCTGGGGCTAACCTATCGCCTTCCCAGGTTCTGCCGGAATTTCCTCGCAGATGCGTCCGGAATACGAGAGGCTTTTGCCGCCTATGTGACTGAGGTTCGGGAGCAGCGTTTCCCGTCGCCCGAGCATAGCTACTAATTTATTTCTATCAGGCCTTATGCAGACCTTGGGCTTGATTGTTGAACTGCGCGAGACGATCCGTGCTTGGCGAGCCGCGGGCGATCGCATCGCCTTTGTCCCCACCATGGGCAATCTGCATGACGGTCATCTGCGCCTGGTCGACGAGGCGCGGCGTGAGTCCGATCGCGTGGTGGTGAGTGTTTTCGTGAATCCCTCCCAGTTCGGTCCATCCGAGGATTTCGGCGCTTACCCTAGAACCCCTGCCCAGGATGCCGGCAAGCTCAGCTCGCTGGGCGTCGATCTTCTCTATATCCCGAAAGTCGCCGAAATCTATCCGGAAGATCCGGCTAACATGACTTTTGTCGAGGTGCCGGGTCTCTCCGAGGATCTGTGTGGAAGATTCCGGCCGGGTCATTTCAGAGGCGTGGCTACCGTTGTTCTGAAGCTGTTCAATCAGGTTCAGCCGGATTTGGCTGTGTTCGGTGAGAAAGACTTTCAACAGTTGACGATGATTCGGCGGATGGTGTGGGATATGAATCTCCCCATGGAGATTCTGGGCGTGCCCACCGTGCGTGAACCCACAGGCTTGGCGATGAGCTCGCGTAATGCCTATCTGGCGGAAGAAGATCGAGTCAGAGCCGGTCTGCTTTACGCCGGGCTTTGCCAGGCGGTGGAAACGTTACATCGGGGGTGTCGGGATTTTTCGGGGATTGAGGCGCAGCAAACATCGCTTCTGACCGAAGCTGGTTTCAGTGTCGACTATTTCGCGATTCGGCGTCAGGAGGACTTGCTTGCGCCTCGCCTTGAAGATGAGCGACTGGTGGTGCTTGTTGCGGCGAGACTGGGCCGCACGCGGCTGATCGACAATCTCAAGGTTTGTCTGGATCACCCTTCCTGAGGTCGGCAAGTTGATGGCCGATAGCGGCTTCGATGATATCGTTCCGGACAAATCGATGAGCCTCTTGCCGCACGAAGTCGGCAAACTGGGTGGCAATGGCTGACAGCCGCTTGCCCGCACGATGCACCATGAACCACTGGCGCATGATGGGGAACGACTCCACATCCAGTACCACCAGCCTCCCACCTTCGAGTTCACGTTCGAGGGTGTGTATCGATACGATGCCCAGTCCTAGTCCTTCCTCTACCCCTTGTTTGATGGCTCCGTTGGTATTCATTTCCATGCTGACGGTCAGGTGGACACCGCGTTCGGCCAGAAAGCGTTCAACGGAGTTGCGGGTACCGGAGCCAATTTCCCGCATGATGAAGGTTTCATTTGATAGCTCCTTGAGCGCGATGCTTTTTTTTCCGGACAGGGGATGTCCCGCCGGCGCGATGATGACCAAGGGATTTTTCAGGAAGGATTCTGCTTCAAGATCTTGGGTATCCGGTGGTTGCCCCATCAGCAGCAGGTCGGCTTCGTTATCCTCAAGATTTTGCAACAGCCCCTTGCGATTGGTGACCTTGAAGCTCACACGGACCTTGGGGTGTCGTCGGCAGAATTCGCCTAGCAAGCGAATGGCGAAGTAGTGGACGGTATTGGCCACCGAGACATTCAGGCGACCGGTTTCAGTCCCCTTCAGTTCCTCGATGAGTTGCTCCGCCTCGTCAAGTTGCTGGGCGATGTTTCGACTCAACTGATAAAGCTCCGAGCCGGCCTGAGTCAGATAAATCTTTTTGCCCAGTCGTTCGAATAGCGGCAGGCCGACGGCCTCCTCGAACTGCTTGATCTGCATCGACACGGCGGGTTGGGTGAGGAAAAGTTCCTCGGCGGCCCGGGTGAAGCTGAGTCTTTTCGCGACCCGCTCGAATACCTTGAGTTGCCTTAGGGTGATGTTCATGGGGGAGGCTCCCGTAAAATCATCAGTGATTATTTATCTTATCGGTAAAAAAGTCTGACTTCTTCTTATACGAGACAGGCTTTAGAGTGTCCACCCCTAAAGAACGGGACACTGTGTTTCCGTGCGGAATGATTTCCATCAGAGGCGCTCGATTAGGGTCGGGCGTTGCCCTTTGCGGTAGACCGTGACAAACCCGGTGTCTCTGATGGATAATTCTGCGTTCCATATTTATCAACAATCTTAAGGAGAACATCATGCCCTCGCGCCGAGAACTTGCAAACGCCATCCGCGCATTGAGCATGGACGCCGTACAGAAAGCGAATTCCGGACATCCCGGAGCGCCGATGGGAATGGCCGACATTGCCGAGGTTCTGTGGAATGACTACCTGCGCCACAACCCGGTCAATCCCAAATGGCCCGATCGCGATCGTTTTGTCCTGTCCAATGGGCATGGTTCGATGCTGATCTATTCCCTGTTGCATCTGACAGGTTATGAACTTCCGATTGAAGAACTGAAAAAATTCCGTCAGCTACACTCCAAGACGCCGGGTCACCCGGAATACGGCTATGCACCAGGTGTGGAGACGACGACCGGTCCTCTGGGACAGGGTATTACCAATGCGGTAGGCATGGCTTTGGCTGAGCGTACGTTGGGCGGCCAGTTCAATAAGCCGGGCCACAAGATCGTCGACCATTACACCTATGCCTTCCTGGGCGACGGCTGCTTGATGGAAGGCATCTCGCACGAAGCTTGCTCGCTTGCAGGCTCCATGAAACTGGGCAAGCTGATCGCCTTCTACGACGACAACAACATTTCCATCGACGGCGAAGTGCGGGGTCATGGCGATGTGGTGGGCTGGTTCCATGACAACACGCCGAAGCGCTTCGAAGCCTACGGCTGGCACGTCATTCCCCAGGTCGACGGCCATGATCCGGAAGCCATCAAGAAGGCGATTGAAGAGGCGCGCAAGGTCACGGACAAGCCCTCCATCATCTGCTGCCAGACCATCATCGGGTTCGGCTCGCCGAACAAGCAGGGCAAGGAAGAGTGTCACGGCGCCGCGTTGGGTAACGACGAAGTGGCGCTGACCCGCGAGAATCTGGGCTGGAATCATGCGCCCTTCGAAATTCCGGCCGAAGTCTACGAAGGTTGGGACGCCAAGGAAATCGGCGCCAAGGTCGAAGGCGACTGGAACGACCGTTTCGAGAACTATCGCAGTGAATTTCCGGAACTGGCCGCCGAATTCGAACGCCGCATGTCGGGTGAACTGCCCCGTGACTGGGCCGAGAAATCCGCCGCGTTCGTAGCCAAGGTCAATGAGAAGGGTGAAACCATTGCCAGCCGCAAGGCTTCGCAGAACACCCTGAACGGTTACGGTCCCGTGTTGCCGGAATTGCTGGGCGGTTCCGCCGACCTCGCCGGTTCCAACCTGACCCTGTGGTCCGGTTGCCGCGATGTCTGCGCTCCGGGTCACAATGGCAACTACGTCTACTACGGCGTCCGTGAATTCGGCATGTCCGCGATCATGAATGGCGTTGCCGTTCATGGCGGCTTCATTCCCTACGGCGCCACCTTCCTGATGTTCTCCGAGTACGCCCGCAATGCGCTGCGCATGGCGGCTCTCATGAAGATCCCCAGCATCTTCGTCTACACCCATGACTCCATCGGTCTGGGCGAGGACGGCCCGACACACCAGCCGGTCGAGCAGACCGCCACCCTGCGCATGATTCCCAACATGCAGGTCTGGCGTCCGTCCGACGCGGTGGAATCCGCCGTGGCCTGGAAGGCAGCGATCGAGCGCAAGGATGGTCCCAGTACCTTGATCTTCTCCCGTCAGAACCTGATGCATGTCAGCCGCACGGCGGAGCAGATCGCTGCCATCGAAAAGGGCGGCTATGTCCTGCGCGACTGTGCCGGTACGCCGGACGCCATCCTCATTGCCACCGGTTCCGAGGTCGAACTGGCGGTCAAGGCTCAGGAAGCCCTGGCTGAAAAGGGCAAGAACGTCCGCGTGGTGTCCGTGCCGTCCACGAACGTGTTCGAAGCCCAGAGCCAGACTTACAAGGATTCCGTCCTGCCGCCTTCCGTCACCCGTCGTGTTGCGGTCGAGGCGGGGGTCACCGACGGCTGGTACAAGTATGTCGGCTTTGGTGGCAAGATCGTTGGTCTGGATCGCTTCGGCGAGTCTGCTCCGGCTGGCGAACTCTTCAAGGAGTTCGGCTTCACCGTCGAGAATGTCGTCAAGGCAGTCGAAGGGCTGTTCTGATAATCCGTGTTCCCGGGCGGTTCGCCCGAATCGCCCGGGAATTGTGAAACGTAACGAGAGGAACCCACATGGCGCTCATTTCACTTCGTCAGTTGCTGGATCACGCAGCCGAACACAATTACGGCGTACCGTCCTTCAACGTCAACAACCTCGAGCAGCTTCATGCAATCATGGAAGCCGCCAAGGAAACCGACAGCCCCGCGCTGATCCAGATCTCCGCCGGCGCCCGCAAATACGCGGGTGAGCCTTTCCTGCGTCATCTGGTTTTTGCCGCTCTGGAATCCTATCCGGAGATTCCGATCTGTGTGCACCAGGATCATGGCGCCTCGCCGGCCGTTTGCTTCCGTTCGATCCAGAGCGGCTTCAGCTCGGTCATGATGGACGGCTCGCTGCAGGAAGACGCCAAGACCCCGGCCTCCTATGAGTACAACGTCGAGGTCACCGCCAAGGTGGCCGAACTGGCACATGCCTGCGGCGTTTCCGTCGAAGGCGAACTGGGCTGCCTGGGCTCCCTGGAACACGGCGGCAGCAACTTGGATCATTCCATGCTGCTGACCGATCCCGAGGAAGCTGCTGACTTCGTCAAGAAGACCAAGGTCGACGCGCTGGCCATCGCCATCGGTACCTCCCACGGCGCCTACAAGTTCACCCGTCCGCCGACCGGGGACATCCTGGCCATTGATCGCGTCAAGGCCATCCATGCCCGCATCCCCAATACCCATCTGGTGATGCATGGTTCTTCTTCCGTCCCGCAGGACTGGCTGAAGATCATCAACGAGTACGGCGGTGACATGGGCGAGACCTATGGCGTTCCCGTCGAGGAAATTGTCGAAGGCATCAAGCACGGCGTGCGCAAGGTCAACATCGACACCGACCTGCGCATGGCTTCGACCGGTGCGATGCGTAAATTCTTTGCTGAAAATAAAAAGGAATTTGATCCACGCAAGTTCCTTGCTGCTGCGACTCAAGGAATGAAGCAGATCTGTAAGGACCGTTACGAAGCATTCGGTACGGCGGGCAACGCGGCAAAAATCAAGCCGCTGAGCCTGGCTCAAATGACTGATCTGTACTCGGCCGGAAAGCTGGATCCGATCATAAAATAACCCAGTTTAGGTTAGTTTCGTGAACAGAGCGGGCTAGGCATTTAGGTGCCTAGCCCGCTTTTTTTGTGCATTGATTCAGGGAGTGAACCTGTCTTGGCGGTTGGCCGCGTGGGCCGGCTGGAGCCTTGTGTTTTCGTGTTGATCGCTTTGAAGCGGCCTTTGAATAATTGAGAAAGTGACGGACATAAAAAACCCGACTCCAATTTTTTAGAGCCGGGTTTTTTTGATTGGATAACTATTCGTAGCTTATTCGAGGTTTGCGTGTCGTGCCCGCATTTCTTCTTCCGCGATACCTTTCTCATGAATAATGTGAGAAATGGTAGCTTCCAGGAAAATGAGGGTGGACAGCTCGAAGACTGTCCCCATGGGCATTCCCACCACCTTGCCATACATGTCTGGATTTCCGATCGGAATCACTGAGTTAGACATGTCAGCCAAGGTAGAGCTCATTCTGGAGGAAATTAGTACGATTTCAGCACCCAGCTCCTTGGCCCGTTTGGCGAAGGCGATCATCGTTTCTGTCTCACCAGAGCCGGAGATGACTATAAGAAGGTCTCCCTTCTTGAGGCTCGGTGTGACAATTTCGCCTACGACAAAAACATCGTAACCACCATGCATAAGCCGCATTGCAAAGAATCTTGCGACAAGGGCAGAGCGACCGGCGCCCGCAATAAATATGCGGGACGCCTTGTCAACCATGGTAGTCAACTGTTTATCATAGCTTGGATCAGTCGCATCAAGGATGCCAGTGATTTTGTCTATGATGAGTCGACGATGGGCCATGTTATGCAGCCTCGATCAGTTCGCGGATTTCGCGTGCTGAGTCTGCGGGTGAAGGAGCACCGTAGATGGCTGCTCCGACCACAACGATGCCGGCTCCCGAGCGGGCAACCTGCTGTGCGGTGGATTGCTTGATACCACCCGCAACCGAGATGCGGACCGGAAGGCCAAGCTTGGCTACGAGTTGCAGGTCGGCAAACGGGGTCTGGCCGGCGGCTTGAGCGTCAAGGCCGGTGTGGACGCCAATGATCTGCGCGCCGGCCTGTGCTGCAGCACGCGCACAAGCGGCCTTGTCAGGAACGTTGATCAGGTCAACCTGAACTTCTGCGTTGTACTTGTTGGCTGCCTTAATGACGCCTGCAATGGTTGGGAGGCCGGAGACGCCCAGCACGGTCACGATGTCGGCACCGGCTTCGAAGAAGGGGGATGCTTCGTATTCGCCTGCATCCATGGTCTTCAGGTCAACCAGCAACAGTTTGTTCGGGAACTTTTTCTTCAGCTCACGTACCAGCGGAAGACCATTGGCCTTGATGTTCGGAGTGCCGATTTCAAGAATGTCGACGTAAGGTGCCGCCAAGGTAGCGAGCTTGAAGGTGGTGGCGTTGTCTAAGGAGTCCAGAGCCAACTGAATTAATGGTCTTGCCATGTTATCTCTCCGATTGTTTTATGGTTAATTGATAGCTCGCGTGCGATGCATTTCCGAAATGCACTGTTCCCGAATTTAAGGCACAAGGCCGAAAGATGTCAACACACGTTTTTGTCGATTCATAAGGAACGAGTCACACCTACGCCACCTTAATGGCAGCGAGGATGATGCGAACCCGTGACTGATGAAGTTTGCTCTAAGCTGACGGATATGCCGTAACAGCTAAATTCAGGCTGCAAGTCCCTGGCTTTTCAGGTACTTGGCTACGCCAGTTTCGCCCGCCGGTTTGGCAGCTTCAGGCAAATTGGCTACATACTTTTCTACACCCGTCGGCTGCTTGCTGCTGGAGCCAGAACTGCTCTCAGTGGCTGCCAGGGACACGACATACTTGGCTACGCCAGTTTGTGGTTTTGCCGGCGCGGACTCAGCCATTGATGCAACATAGCGGGCTACACCAGTTGCATTGCTGTCGATGGAAGTCGACTGGTTGCTCACGTATCTTTCCACGCCGGTAGTTCCGGTCTTGGCAGCGGGAGCACTCGCCACATAAGAAGACGCGTCAACGGGAGCGTTTTTACCCTTCCGTAGAAACCAGAACGCCGCTGCGGCAGCTACGGCAGCACCCAAGATCATCGGCAGGTTCGAATCTTCTTCGGTCTTTTTAGCTGAGGCGACCGAGGTAGGCGTGGCTTCAGTCTTTGATTCGGATTTGCTGACAGTGGCAGCAGCTGGTTTGGTGTCTGATGCTGCTTGAGTCTTGCCAGCTTCGGCATGCTTGGAAATCAACTCGGCATCCTGCTTGATGATTTCAGGCTGGAAGTCGGCTGCTGGATACTGTGTCTCAGCGCCAACCAACGGACTGGCGACCAACAAGGCTACGAGGACACTTTTCGTCAGATTATGGACTTTCACGTCTTTCCCCTCTGAAGGTTAGTTTTAGTGGTTATGGCCCCGAAAGGCTGGAAGCTGGTTTTCACCTTTCCGTAGTATAAGGGGGTGATGTGGCAAATGGAATATATTCGGCCGTGCGTCTGAAACGAGGCTCTTGGGAGGCAGCATTTTGAACCATCCTCAAAAGCTCGGCGTGGGCTTGTGCCGATCATCGGAGCAAGTCGTGCAGGGAGATCATATCGGTGAAGGTTCGCGTGTCGCCGATTGCGAGACGCGCGTTGTCTCCGTCAGGTGCATATCCGAAGGGAGTCATGCCGGCTGAAAGAGCGGCTTGAATGCCCAAGGGGCTGTCTTCCACGACGGCGCAGGCGCTTGGGTTCACCCCCATTGATCTCGCGGCAAAGAGGAAGAGGCCGGGCTCGGGTTTCCAACTCCCGCAATCGTAAGCGCTGTATATCCGGCCATGAAAATAGGGGAGAAGACCGGTCACTTTCAGGCTGATCTGCATCTTGTCCTGTGGGCCGTTGGAGGCGACACAAGCGGGGATGGGCAATTTTTGAAGTAGCTCATGCACGCCGTCCATCGCCGTAAGCCGCTCTTCAAAGGCGATCGCCATTCTTTGTCTGATGGTGGGAAGAAACCAGTCGGGAACGGGCTTGCCTAGCCATTGCGCTATCAGGTCGATGGTGTCGGCCATTTTTCGGCCTGCAAAATGTTCAATCGCTTCCTCGATGGTGATGCTGAGCCCCAGTTCCTGAGCACAATCAACGATCACGGCGTTACCGACTCTTTCGCTGTCCACCAGGGTCCCGTCGCAATCAAAGATGATGGCTTCAAATCGCATTTCGGCACCGCTTAGTGGACATGTTCAAGATTGGCGTAAGCCAGCATCAGCCATTTCACGCCGGCATCCGAAAAGTTGACCTGGATGCGAGCCTGGGCGCCTTCTCCCTCGGCTTGCAGAATCACGCCTTCGCCGAACTTGCCATGAACCACCCGTTGTCCCATGCGGAAGGGTTGATTTTCGTTGTGGCTTGAAGGAACTCGAGTGTCCATTATCGAGGCTTTGCTGTTTCCGCCACGCAGGCGCACTTCCTCTAAATGCTCAGGCGGGATTTCTCTGATGAAACGGGACGGTCGAGGATAGGTCTCCTTGCCATAAAGGCGTCTCGATTCAGCATAAGTCAGGTACAGTTTTTTCCGTGCTCGGGTGATGCCGACGTAACAGAGTCGACGTTCTTCTTCCAGTCGCCCGGCTTCATCCAGGGACTGAAGGCTGGGGAAGAGTCCTTCTTCGAGTCCGACGAGAAACACCAGGTCGAACTCAAGCCCCTTTGCTGCATGCAGCGTCATCAATTGCACCCAATCATTATCCGAATTCGCCTGATTCTCGCCGGATTCCAGTGCGGCATGCGCCAGAAATTGCTCGAGAACCGGCAGTTCCGGGTCAAGCGTGGGCTCATGCTCGAACTGCCTTGCGGCATTGACCAACTCCTCCAGATTTTCGACCCGTTGTTCTGCCTGCTCACTCCGTTCCTTTCGGTAGTGGTCAAGAAGGCCGGAATCCGTCAGGGCTTTTTGGGTCTTTTCCCATAGCGGTAACTCCAGAGTGGCTGCGCGCAGATGCTCGATCAAGGCCCTGAATTGCAGGAAAGGATTCCGGGTTCGCGTTGACAAGGCCTCCTCCAGGCAGAGGCGCTCCATGCTTTGCCAAAGAGAAGTCTGCTCTTTCCTTGCCAGGTCGCGTATGAGATCGAGTGATTTGGCACCGATGCCTCTGGTTGGGGTGTTGATAATGCGCTCGAACGACGCGTCATCCTTTGGGTTGGCGATGATCCGCAGGTAAGCCAGCGCATCCTTGATCTCGGCTCTTTCGAAAAACCTCAGGCCGCCATAGACCCGATAGGGCACGCCCATGGCCACCAGCTTTTCTTCAAACTGTCGGGACTGGGCATTGGAGCGGTACAGAATCGCCGCATCACGCCGCGCATGGCCAGTTTGCGACCAAGCCTGCAGGCGATTGACGACAAAGTAGGCTTCATCTTGCTCATTGAAGGCGCTGTAAAGTGAGATAGCCTCTCCCTCGCCCAGCTCTGTCCAAAGATCCTTGCCAAGGCGGTTCTCATTGTGAGTGATGAGTGCATTGGCGGCTGCCAGAATGTGGCCGGTAGACCGATAGTTTTGTTCCAGTCGAATGAGTGTGTGACTGGGGTAGTCACGCTGGAAATGCTGAAGATTTTCCACCATGGCCCCGCGCCAGCTGTAGATCGACTGGTCATCGTCACCAACGGCAAACAGGTTTTCACTGACCTGTGACAATAGCCGCAGCCAGGCATACTGAATACGGTTCGTGTCCTGAAATTCGTCAACCAGGATGTGTTCGAATTTCTTTTGGTAGAAAGCAAGCAGGTCAGGGTGGTCGCGGAGTAACTCATGGGCTCTCAGCAATAGCTCGGCAAAATCGACCAGTCCGGAGCGTTCGCAGAGTTCTTCGTAAGCTTGGTAAATGCGGAGCATCTGGCTTTCAAAGGGGTCATGCGGAGTCGGCATGTGGCGGGCCCGGCGTCCTTCTTCCTTTTGTGCGTTGATGAACCATTGCGCCTGGCGCGCTGGCCAGCGATTTTCGTCAAGCTGCAAGCCCTTGATGAGCCGCTTGATGATCCGATGCTGATCGTCCGAATCGATAATCTGAAATGTGTCGGGCAGTTTGGCGTCGCTGGCATGGCGACGCAGCAGGCGGTGGGCAAGTCCGTGAAAAGTGCCAACCCAAAGATCTCGGGTGGGAATGCCGAGCAGCGATTCTATGCGGTTTCGCATTTCACTGGCGGCCTTGTTGGTGAAGGTGACCGCCAAGATGCGTTGTGGGGTGACCGCTTCGGCCTTGATCAGCCAAGCGATTCTGTGAACGAGGACGCGGGTTTTTCCGCTCCCGGCACCCGCGAGCACGAGTAGCGTTGGACTGGGGGAGCAAACAGCAAGACGCTGTGCCGAATTCAGGGGTTCGATGATCGGGGTGACGTCCATGCCCCATTCTAACGGAATCTCCCTTCCAATCGCCTTGCGTGGCTGGCGCGAAGCCAGCACAATTGCCAAGTTGAAAACCTTAAATCAGGAGGAGATCTCAATGAGCTTTGATATCAAGCGCGCTATGAGTCGCGAGTTCAACGTGGGTAGCAAGGAGCAGCGTATTCGGTATGGCGTAGGCATAGGCATGCTCCTGGTGTCTGTGTTTTTGGCCAATATCCCTCTGTTGCTGATTGGCGTCGTTTTGGTCGCAACTGCAAAGTTGCAGTGGTGCCCAGTCTATTCTGGATTGAGCAAATCCAGTGTTGAACCGGGTGATGAACCGCCCGTGGCCAGTCATCACTGATTCAGTCTAACAACGCGAATTATTCGCTGGTCTTCTGCCAGTGACCTTTTGGTCACTGGCCCATTCCTTCGAGGTCCCAAGGATCTCCTGTCTTTACTTCCAGCCGCTTTAATCTTCCTTCTTGAATGGCTCTGAAGAGCCGCTTCGGTGGGCGTCAGATTCCCGGCGCCTAACTTTTGAGCTCGCGATTTTTCTGAAATGACTCAAGCGCTCTCTGCTTGAGCCGATCTCGCTTGTCTCTTTTCCAGTTTGTCTCCGCGCCCTTGATGGCCGGCTATTTCGGGAATCCCTCCCTCTTTCAATCTACTCCGGCTGTCCTCGGGTCTTGGGGTGGCGCTTCTTGATGCAAATCCCGATGCGCTTGACTTGTTTGGGCAGGCTTCCTATATTCACGACAAAAGTGGTGGAAAGTGGGGGATAATGGAATGAAGTGGGTTCGGGGGGAATAAATGTTTCGGGGCGTCAGTGCAATCAATCTCGATGACAAGGGCCGGTTGGCAGTGCCGACCCGATACCGTGTCGAGTTAGGTGATTGCTGCGATAACCAGATCGTATTGACTGTCGGTCTCGATAAATGCCTTCTTCTCTACCCCTTGCCTGAATTTGAGGAAATCGAGCGAAAGTTGGTCAAGCTCCCCGCACTCAACAAGAAGGCAAAGCGCCTTCAGCGCCTTTTGATAGGTCATGCCACCGAATGTGAAATGGATGCCCAAGGGCGCTTTCTCATTCCGGAGCCCCTCCGCCGGTTTGCCGGCCTTGATCGGAAGGTGGCCCTGATTGGCCAGGGTAACAAGTTTGAGATCTGGGATGAGGAAAGTTGGGTCAATGCCCGTGATGAATGGATAGATGAGGAGCAGTCGGACGAGGATGAGTTGTCCCCCGAGCTCGGGTCACTCTCGTTTTAATGGAGTCCGCGACGGCACCCCTTCATCAGTCGGTATTGCTGGCTGAATGCATCGAGGGGCTCCAGCTCAGTGCAAGCGATTTCGTGGTCGATTGCACTTTTGGGCGAGGCGGTCACAGTCTGGCTGTTTTGGAGCGATTGGGGACGAAGGGCAGCCTATTAGCCCTGGATAAGGATCTTGAGGCCACCCGCTCGGCAGAAGCGTTGGCACTGTCAGCGGATTCGAGATTCAAGCTGGCGCATGCGAGCTTCGCTAACCTGAAGATCGAGGTTGAGCGTCTTGGCTGGTTTGGTAGGGTGGGCGGCATCTTGATGGATCTTGGGGTTTCCTCGCCGCAGCTCGATCAGGCAGAGAGGGGGTTCAGTTTTCTGCGAGAGGGTCCACTGGACATGCGCATGAACGCAACCCAAGGGGAAACCGCTGCGGAGTGGCTTGCCAGTGTGTCCGAGCAGGAGTTGGCTGATGTGCTCCATCAATATGGGGAAGAGCGTTTCGGAAGAAGGATTGCTCATTCGATCGTGACGCAGCGGGTGAGCAAGCGCATCAGTACGACAGCTGATTTGGTTAGGATCATCGAGGAGGCCGTTCCCACCCGGGAAAAGGGCAAACACCCGGCGACGAGAAGCTTTCAGGCTATTCGGATCAGGATTAATCGCGAATTGGCCGAATTGGAGACCGGGCTGACCCAGGCGCTCGAGGTTCTGAAACCCGGCGGCCGACTGGTGGTGATCTCGTTCCACTCGCTGGAAGACCGGATAGTCAAGCGCTTTATGCGTGATCAGGAGCGGGGGTGGTGTGCAGGGGATTCGCGTCATTTGATCCAGCAACCTGAAACATCGCGGTTGCGCCGGGTTGGCAAGGCGCTGAAGCCGAGCCAAGCGGAATTGAGGGCAAATGTCAGGTCACGTAGTGCGGTGTTGAGGGTCGCGGAAAAAAAAGAATGATGAAGGTGCTTTTGCTCTTGGTTGTCGTCGCTGTTGCATCAGCTTTGGGGGTGGTTCACATGAAATACCGTACGAGACTTTTATTTTCTGAGGTGCAGAGACTCCAGCAGCTTAGCGAGGCGGCTGACGAGGAGTTGGTACAGCTACAGTTTGAGCAAAACAAATGGTCAGAGCGTGAGCGCATCCAGAAACAGGCAAGTGGAAGGCTCGGCATGAGTTTGCCGGATTCAGCGTTCATTATTTCCATACAGCCCTGATGCGGTAACGGTCATGCTCATTATTCGTCCCAAACAGACCGGTCCAGACTACAGCATGCGCTGGCGCGCACTGCTCGGCATCCTTCTTACCTCGCTGACAGTCTTGATAGGGCGAGCGGGTTATCTGCAGGTTCTCGACAAACAGTTTCTCAAGCATCAGGGTGATTTGCGACACGTCGGTGTGATGCCTGTCCCCGCGCACCGGGGTCGTATTACCGACCGTAATGGTGAGTTGTTGGCGGTCAGTACTCCGGTCAAATCGATATGGGTCAGTCCCAAGGAGTTTTTGAGCACTCAGATTCCTTCGGACACGCTGAAAGCCTTCGCTGCGCGTTTGGGTTTGAAGGTAGACGAGCTCATGCGTCGAGTGGGTGAAAACGATAGCCGGGCCTTTGCCTACCTGAAACGCAAAATGAGCCCGGAGCAGGCAGATCTGCTTCTGGAAATGGGGTTGCCTGGTGTCCACGCGGAACGTGAGTACAAGCGTTATTACCCGACTGGAGAGGTCGCCGCCCACCTGGTGGGATTGACCAATGTCGACGGAAAGGGGCAGGAAGGCATGGAGTTGGTTTTCGACAGTTCCTTGCGTGGAGTGGATGGTGCCAGGAGAGCTGTAAGGGATGGCAAGCGCCGCATCATCGAAAAGACCGAGGAGGTGCGTCAACCTGTCCCTGGTCAGGATCTGGCGCTCAGTATCGACTCAAGATTGCAATACATCGCCCATCGGGAGTTGAAGGCGGCGGTGGCATATCATCGGGCCCGTTCGGGAACCTTGGTGATGATGGATGCCCAGACGGGTGAAGTGTTGGCCATATCCAATCAACCCGCCTTCAATCCAAACAGTCGCGGCAAGGTATCGCCGGATGTTTCAAGGAATCGTGCCATTACCGATCTTTTCGAGCCCGGCTCCACCATGAAGCCATTTGCTGTGGCTTGCGCGATTGAGCTGGGATTGACCCATCCTCATGCAATGATCAACACCCAAGGTGGGACCATGCATGTCGGGACCAATGTGGTCAAGGATGTGCACAGCTATGGCGCGATGGATGTCACCAAGGTCATACAAAAATCCAGCAACGTCGGTACCAGCAAAATTGCGCTCAGCGTGCCGCCCAGGAAGTTCTGGGCTTTCTATCACAATCTTGGCTTCGGGCAGCCGATGGAAACCGGTTATCCGGGCGAGGCCAGGGGACGGCTGTCTGACTACCATGGGTGGAGTGCGTTTGAACAGGCTACGCTTTCCTTTGGGTATGGGGTTTCAACCTCAGCGTTACAGTTGGCTAGAGCCTATACCGCCATTGCGAATGCGGGTGTGATGCCTATGGCAAGCCTCGTAAGCAAGGGGCAAGATGGCGAGGCTCACCGTATCATGTCCGAGAAAACCGCGAGTTCATTGGCGGGTATGCTCGAAAAGGTGGTCTCGAAGGAGGGGACTGCGATCCAGGCGGCGGTGCCAGGTTACCGAGTTGCGGGCAAGACCGGGACTGTCAAGAAATTGGGTGCCCGTGGCTACACGACTTCAAAATACAACGCAGTCTTTGCTGGATTCGCCCCGGCTAGTCATCCTCGATTGGTCATGGTGGTGATGATTGATGAGCCTTCGGCGGGTGAATACTACGGCGGCGCGGTAGCGGCCCCCGTGTTTTCAAAAGTCATGCAGGAAGCACTGCGTGTCATGAATATAGCCCCCGACCACCCCGTGGCCCCGATGATTGCGGCCCGGTAGGAAAGAGCTTTCATGATTGCCATAACCAATCCTGAGTCAGCGCAGCGTCAAAGTTTGACCGCGCTGCTTGCAGGCATTGGCGACATGTCCGGAGTGCCTGAAATCGAGGTGAGTGGTCTCCAACTGGATAGCCGAAAAGTGGATCATGGTGACCTCTTTGTTGCCCTGCACGGTCATCAATCTCATGGTCTGGAGCATGCCGAGCAAGCCATCAGTCAAGGGGCTGCCGCGATCATTTACGATCCGGAGGGTGCGATATTTCTTGATGAGAAGATTGGACAGCGCGTTCCTGTTGTCCCGGTGCAGACCCTCGATCAAAAGCTTGGGATGCTGGCAGATCGGTTTTTTGGTCATCCATCCCGGTCGGTGGATGTGATCGGGATTACCGGAACCAACGGCAAAACTTCTTGTAGCCATTTCCTGGCCGAGGCACTGGGTGCCGATGGAAAAGCCGGAGTCATTGGCACTTTGGGTTGGGGAGCGCCGGGCCGACTCAAGTCGACAACGCATACCACCCCGGATGCCATTGAGGTTCACCGTATCCTGAATGGTTTGCGCGCCGAAGGCTATCGATACGTTGCCATAGAGGCCTCATCCCATGGTCTCGTTCAGGGACGCTTGAATGGGGTGTGCTTCAAGGGGGCGGTCTACACCAATTTGTCCAGGGATCATCTGGATTACCATCAAACCATGGAGGCCTACCAGGAGGCCAAGCTATTGCTGCTGGACGCTCCAGGTCTGAAGTTTGTGGTTATGAACGCCCAGGATGACATGGCATACGCGATTCTTCGCCGGGTGAGGGGCCTCAACTGTCTGGGATTCTGTTCCACGGATTACCGGCCTGACTTGGATATTCCGTTGCTCCGATTTGGGTCCGTGAGGCATCAACCCGGGGGGGTTGAGTTTACGTTGCAGTATGAGGGGGAGTCCGCTCCACTTAAAACGGCGGTATATGGCGACTTTAATGTGGAAAACCTGACCGCCACAATGGCGGTTTTGCTTTGTTTGGGTTTTACCTTTTCTCGGGCGTTGAAAGCATTGGCTTCTGTCAGTGCAGTGCCTGGTCGTATGGAAAATATCCGGCTTGGGGATCGTGGCGCAGTCATTGATTACGCTCACACTCCGGATGCGTTGGCTTCGGTGCTCGAGTCCATGAGAAAACACTGCGCCGGGAAACTCTGGGCAGTTTTTGGCTGCGGAGGGGACAGGGATCGTGGAAAAAGGCCGCAAATGGGCGCCGTTGCCGACAGGTTGGCGGATCGACTGGTGATCACTGATGACAACCCCCGGAGCGAGGACCCTGAAGGTATAATCTGTAACATTCTTGAGGGAATATCCCGTCAGGATGCCACGATCATCAGGGATAGGCGCGAGGCAATTCGCTTCGCGCTGGAAAATTCTGGACCTGACGATCTCGTACTCATCGCCGGGAAGGGGCATGAGAACACCCAGGAGATCGATGGCGTTAAACATTCATTCAGTGACCGCAAAGTGGTCAATGAGATTCTGAGTCAGCTGCAACCAGGCTGCGCGAGTACATGAACATGGCGCAGTGTGGCCCTTTGTTGTCAGTTCTACAAAAAATAGCGAGTTCCCAAGCTGGGCTTGAGTCTGAGCCACAATTTCCGGGAACCCTAACCATGGGGGCTTCATGTTATTAACTCTGGCGGACTGGTTGTCCGGTTATTACGATGGATTTCGGGTGTTCAAGTACCTGACATTCAGGGGAATCCTCGGCATTCTCACGGCCTTGTTGATTTCATTCGTGGTCGGGCCGCCGATGATCCGGCAGTTGAGCAAGTACAAGATCGGCCAGAGCGTTCGGGACGATGGTCCACAAAGTCATTTTTCAAAGGCTGGTACGCCCACCATGGGCGGTGCGCTGATTCTGGTGGCAGTGGCGTTGAGCACTTTGCTCTGGGCGGATCTCAGTAATCGCTACATCTGGGTCACCTTGCTGGTGACGCTCGGATTCGGTGTGATCGGCTTTGTCGATGACTATAAGAAGCTTGTGCTTCGCAACAGCAAAGGGCTGGCTGCCAGACACAAATATTTGTGGCAGTCGATATTTGGCGTTGCGGCAGCCACTTTTCTCTATACCTCGGCCACAGTGCCTGCTGAGACCACCTTTATCATCCCCTTCTTCAAGCAGTTCGCATGGAATATGGGGCTGGCTTATCCAGTGCTGACTTACTTTGTCATCGTCGGAACCAGTAATGCAGTCAATCTGACCGATGGTCTTGATGGGCTTGCCATCATGCCGACCGTGCTCGTTTCCGGTGCCTTTGCCATCTTTGCCTATGTATCGGGCAACTCTGTTTTTGCGGAATATCTGGGGATCCCGTTTGTCCCGCTGGCGGGCGAGTTGGTCGTTTTCTGCGGTGCACTAGTCGGTGCGGGCCTGGGCTTTCTCTGGTTCAACGCCTACCCTGCCATGGTCTTCATGGGAGATGTAGGAGCGCTGGCTTTGGGTGCGGCTTTAGGCATACTTGCGGTATTGGTCAGGCAGGAAGTTGTTCTGATGCTGATGGGCGGTGTTTTTGTTGTAGAAACATTGTCCGTCATGATCCAGGTGCTCTCGTTCAAGCTGACGGGTCGCCGTGTTTTTCGCATGGCACCCATTCACCATCACTTTGAACTCAAGGGTTGGCCAGAGCCACGTGTGATAGTCCGGTTCTGGATTATCTCCGTGATCCTGGTGTTGTGCGGCTTGGCTACGCTGAAACTGAGATAGAACGATGCTGGCCTCCACCTCAGTCGCTCCCGATTTGAGTGCTCTCAAAGGGTTGTCCCTCGACGAAAAATCCGCCGCATTGATCGTCGGTCTTGGCAAGACCGGGTACTCCATTGCCCGGTTTATGGCTGCGCAGGGGATTCGGTTTGCTGTCACCGATACGCGGGAGGTGCCTCCATTCATCAACGAATTGAGGGAGGAATTTCCGGATGCCGCGGTCTTTCTCGGAGGGTTTCAGAGGTCGTCCTTCGAAGCAGCGACGCATCTCATCGTCAGTCCTGGAGTCTCATTGAATGAACCGCTGATACAGTTGGCGGCGCGGCGAGGTATACCGGTCATTGGGGATCTGGATTTATTCGCCAGTATGGTCAGAGCACCGGTGCTGGCCATTACCGGCTCCAATGGCAAGAGCACGGTGACCACATTGGTCGGTTTGATGGCCGAGGCTGACGGCCGAAAAACCCGCGTTGGCGGCAATCTTGGTACACCAATGCTGGATCTGCTCGATGATGAAGTCGAGTTGTATGTGCTCGAGCTATCAAGCTTTCAGTTGGAGAGCTCCCACGTTCTTGCCCCGATAGCCGCCACAGTTCTTAACATCACTCCCGATCACATGGATCGTTATGCAGATTTGCAGGCCTATGCCGAAGCCAAGCGCCGCATCTTCAATGGATCCGGGTTGATGGTATTGAATCGAGATGACCCCATGGTGGCTGACATGTCTCTTACGGGCCGCAAGACGGTCTGGTTCGGTCTTGAAGGAAAGGACAACGACTATGCGGTTAGGGTCCTGGACGGTGAGGAATGGCTGGTTTGTCACAATGAACCAGTGATGCCTCGGCGAGATGTCCGCTTGCATGGGCGACATAATCTGGCGAATGCCCTCTCCGCACTGGCTCTTGGGGATGCGGCAGGCTTGTCCCATCCAGCCATGGTGGACACCCTGAAGTCCTTTGCTGGGCTGGATCATCGGGCGCAATGGGTGGGCGATCATGGCGGTGTGACCTGGATTAACGATTCAAAAGCGACCAATGTGGGCGCCTGCATGGCTGCACTTGCAGGTATGGAGCAACCTGTCGTGCTGATTGCCGGAGGAGACGGAAAAGGGGCTGACTTTAGCGTTTTGCGGCCAGTGGTGAAAGAAAAGGTCAAAGCGCTGGTTTTGATGGGGCGAGATGCACCACTGATGCAATCCGCTCTCGAGGATTTGGTGACTACCGTTTGCGCGGCGAATATGGCTGAGGCGGTCAACGCTGCCAGTGCATTGGCGACTCAGGGTGACGCCGTTCTCCTGGCACCGGCCTGCGCAAGTCTGGATCAGTACAAGGACTACCAGGAGAGGGGGCGGGTGTTTGGTGAGGAAGTCAGGAGGCTGGCCCGATGAGTGCTGTGATGTCGCCGAGCAGCCGCGGACTGGTGCTGCAATGGCGAGGAAATCGTTTCTACATCGATACCCTTCTCCTGCTGACATCGCTGGCCCTGCTGCTTTTCGGGTATGTCATGGTTGCCTCTGCCTCTCTCCATCTCGGTGACAAGATGGCGGACGACAGTTTCTATTTTCCCAGGCATCAATTGATGCACATTGCATTGGGTTTGATGGTGGGCTGTTTCACGGCTTCTGTGAAACTGGAGACTTGGAGAAACATTTCACTGCAACTTTTTTTCGTCGGCCTGCTGTTGTTGGTGTTGGTGCTGATTCCTGGAATTGGCAAGGTGGTCAACGGCAGTTCCCGATGGATCAATCTGTTGGGACTGCGCATCCAGGTATCCGAAATCTTCAAGCTGATCGCCGTCATCTATGTAGCCAGTTTCATTGATCGCCACATCAACGTTGTTAGAAACTCCTATCAGGGGATGCTGAGACCATTCCTGTTGCTGGGCGTTGCCGCATTACTGTTGCTGAAAGAGCCTGACTTCGGTGCGACTGCCGTCATCATGTCAGTGGCGCTCGGGATGTTGTTTCTGGCAGGCGCTAGTTTGTGGCAGTTTGCTACCTTGATTGCCGTGTTTATCGGGGCCGGTGCCATCCTGATCATGACCGCGCAATATCGACTTAGGCGCGTGCTCAGCTTCCTCGACCCTTGGGATGATCCGCTCAATAGTGATTTCCAGTTGACCCAGGCGCTCATTGCATTCGGGCGCGGAGAGTGGACCGGCGTGGGACTGGGCTCGAGTATCCAGAAAATGTTCTACCTACCTGAGGCACACACGGACTTTCTATTTTCAGTGATTGGCGAAGAGCTTGGGTTCATGGGGACTACTTCAGTGATCCTGCTATTCATGGTTCTTGTATGGCGTGCTTTTGTGATTGGACAGCTGGCAGAGCAATCCGGCACACGTTTCTCGGCGTTTCTTGCTTATGGCATCGGCATCTGGTTCGGACTTCAGGCATTCATCAATATGGGAGTGAACATGGGGTTGTTGCCCACGAAAGGCCTCACGCTGCCCCTTATGAGCTATGGCGGCGGTAGCATCATGGTGATGTGCGCCGCGCTCGCGATCATTTTTCGAGTGCGCAGTGAGTCCATTGCCGCAGTGACAGCAAAACCCAGAGTGAAGGCAACATGGGCAAGCGTGTAATGATTCTGGCGGGTGGGACCGGCGGGCACGTTTATCCTGCCCTGGCTGTGGCGCTTGAATTGATCGATGCTGGGCATGAGGTCGTTTGGATGGGGACCCACAAGGGGCTGGAGGCGCGGGTTATTCCGGCGGCTGGCATTCCCTTGGAGTGGCTGTCCGTCGCGGGTCTGAGGGGTAAAGGGTGGCGAGATACCTTTAAAGCCCCCCTCATGCTTCTGAGGGCGCTTAGTCAATCCAAGGCGATACTTGGTCGTGTCAAGCCTGATGTGGTGCTGGGCATGGGGGGGTTTGTATCGGGGCCAGGTGGGTTGATGTCTACCATGATGGGGATCCCATTGATTCTGCATGAGCAAAATCGTGTGCCCGGCACAACCAACCGATTGCTGGCCAAGCGCGCTTCGGCGGTTCTTGAGGCATTTCCCGAAAGTTTTCCAAGCAAGGTAAAAGCAATCGCTACGGGAAATCCGCTCCGTCGTGAAATCGCATCATTGCCCGTCAGGCAGATAAGCTGGGCACCAGGACATCCACTCAATGTTCTGGTGGTGGGTGGCAGTCTGGGCGCCAAGGCGCTAAATCAGGCCGTTCCAGAAGCCTTGGCAAGATTGGGTCATCCTCTGAATATTCGTCACCAAACCGGCCAAGCCATGCGTGCCGAGACAATTGAGCGATATGGCGCAGCGCGTCTTGCGGCCAATGTCTGCGCCTTCGTGGAAGATATGGCCGAGGCTTATGGATGGGCCGATCTCGTCATCTGCCGATCCGGGGCGATGACGGTCAGCGAATTGGCCGCTGCCGGCCTGGCTGCGATCTTGGTGCCTTATCCCCACGCCATCGATGATCATCAAACTAAGAATGCCCGTTATCTCGCCGATGTGGGTGCCGCCCAACTCATCCCGCAAGCTGAGCTGACCCCTGAGAGTTTGGCTGCCGTACTAACAAATTTGCTCGAGACCCCGGGAAAAATTGACGTGATGTCGCAAAAGGCCAGAGCCATGGCCAAACCTGAGGCAACACAGATCGTGGCGGGTATTTGCCTTGATAAAGCGCTGGATACTGCTGAGGTCGGAAGGAAAACATGAAGCTCTCGGATGAAATGTATGGGCAGCATGGCATGAGTAAAATTCGCCGCATCCACCTCATCGGTATCGGGGGGACGGGGATGAGCGGCATTGCCGAGGTATTGCTAAATCTCGGATATGAGGTGTCGGGTTCCGATCAGGGAGACAACGCGGCCACGCGGCGGCTGGCCAGTCTGGGCGCAACTATCTACCGCGGACATGAAGCCGCCCATGTCGAGGGCGCCGAGGTGGTGGTTGTCTCGACGGCCATTGACCGGTCAAACAGTGAATATGATGCGGCTTTAACCCACAAGATACCGGTGATCTCTCGTGCGGAAATGCTGGCTGAATTGATGCGGTTTCGTTTTGGTATTGCCGTCGCGGGAACACATGGCAAGACCACCACGACCAGCCTGGCCGCGAGCGTTCTTGCAGAGGCAGGGTTGGATCCTACCTTTGTGATCGGTGGCCGTTTGAACAGTGCCGGTACCAATGCTCAGCTTGGCAAGGGGTCATTTCTCGTGGCGGAAGCAGATGAGAGTGATGCCTCATTCCTGCATCTCCAGCCGATGATTGCGGTGGTCACGAATATCGATCGGGACCACATGGAAACCTATGAAGGTGATTTCAATCGTCTCAAGCAGACATTCATCGAGTTTTTGCATCACGTGCCGTTCTACGGCATGGCGGTACTCTGTCTGGAAGACGAAGGCATACGAGAGATTTTGCCGGAAATCAGCAAGCCGGTAAGAACCTATGGATTCATGCCCGAGGCCGATATCCGTGCTGTTGATGTGCGTCAGGACGGGATGCGGAGCATTTTCAGGGTATCCCGCAGAGGTCAGGCAAGCGACTTTGAGGTCACCTTGAATCTTCCGGGCCGGCACAACATTCTGAATGCCTTGTCGGTGATCGCCATAGCGGATGAGCTGGAGATCGACCCGGCCACCATTCAACGGGCCATGAGTCAGTTCAAGGGTATCGGGCGACGTTTCCAGGTCAATGGCGAGATGCTTCTGGGTGATAAGTCCATCACCTTTGTTGATGATTATGGACATCATCCCCGCGAAATCGAAGCCACTCTGGATTCCGCGAGACAGGCCTATGCAGGCAGGCGTTTGGTGATGGTATTCCAACCCCATCGTTACAGCCGGACGCGCGATCTGTTCGAGGATTTTGTCGAAGTGCTTTCGAAAACCGACGTGCTGATCCTTGCTGAGGTCTATCCAGCCGGTGAAAAGCCCATCAATGGTGCTGACGGGCGTTCGCTGTCGCGTGCCATTCGTGTCCGCGGTCAGATCGAGCCGGTATTCGTGGCTGAGTTGAGTGATCTGCCGAGTTTGCTGCCCGGCATTCTTGAGCCTGGTGATGTGGTTTTGACGCTCGGGGCGGGCAGCATTGGTCAGTGGGCGGCGGAATTGCCGGAACGGATGGCTGGTCTGCTTACAGCCAAGAATTAATGAAGATGTCTGCGGCTGAAATGAAGATGGGCGACCCGCTGATTCGAGGGGATATAAGGCTTGATGAGCCCATGTCAGAACATAATTCCTGGCGGGCGGGTGGTCGTGCGGAACGTTTTTTCATCCCTGCCGATCTGGATGATCTTCGCGTATTCCTGAAAACGCAGACGAAAGCCGGCGAGCTTCTGCTTTGGGTGGGACTGGGTAGTAATTTGCTGGTGCGGGATGGGGGGATTCGCGGAACAGTGATTTGTACCCGTCATCGCCTGAAAGGAATGAATCTTGTTGCTCCCGGAAGAGTATCGGTTGAGGCCGGAGTGCCATGTGCCCACGTTGCCAAGTTTTGCGCCGAGCAAGGGTTGGTCGGGGCCGAGTTTCTGGCGGGTATTCCTGGCACCATGGGGGGTGCGTTGGCCATGAACGCTGGCGCGTTTGGTGGCGAAACATGGGATCTGGTAGACCGGGTGACGACCGTGGATCGCCGGGGAGGACTGCAGGAAAGGGATCTCGGTGATTATCAAGTGGGTTACCGAAGCGTTAGAGGCCCCGCAAACGAATGGTTTGTCGGGTGCGAGCTGGCCCTTCAGGAGGGTGACGTCGCGGTCAGTCGCACAAAAATCAAAGGTTTGCTGGCTCGTCGCAATGAAACACAGCCGACGAATATACCCAGTTGCGGCTCTGTGTTTCGTAATCCCGATGGAGACTTTTCTGCTCGACTTATAGAGGCATCCGGTCTTAAGGGACACACGATCGGTGGCGCTCAGGTTTCCGAGAAGCACGCCAACTTTATCGTCAATACGGGTAATGCCAGCGCTGCCGATATCGAACGTTTGTTGCGGTTTGTGCAGGCCGAGGTTCTGCGGCTGCAGGGGGTTGACTTGGTGCCGGAAGTGAAAATTGTGGGTTGCCAGCCAGAGGAGGCATGATGAGTCGGCAAGTGAAGGATCCCGGTGAGTTTGGTCGTGTTGCGGTGCTCATGGGCGGTGCTGCGGCTGAACGCGAAGTGTCTCTAAAGAGTGGGCGGGCGGTTCTGGAGGCGTTGTTGAGTAAAGGTGTCAGTGCTGTTGGACTGGATGTCGGCCGGCAAATGACGCATCCCTTGACCGAGGATGGAAAAGGGTTCGATCGTGTTTTCAATATCATTCATGGCCGGGGCGGTGAGGATGGTGTCCTGCAGGGAGCGCTTGAGACTCTGGGCATCCCATATACCGGCAGTGGTGTGCTCGCTTCGGCGCTAAGCATGGATAAATTGCGCACCAAGTTGTGCTGGATGGGCGCTGGTTTGCCCACTCCGCGCTGGATGCGAATCAGGTCGGAGGAGGATTTGGCGGTCTGTGAGGAAAAACTGGGTTTCCCCGTGATCATAAAACCGGCTCAAGAGGGCTCCAGCATTGGGATGAGCAGGGCGGACGACCGGGAACAGCTCAAGGAGGCATGGCTGACCGCATCGTTATATAATTGCGACGTGTTCGCCGAATCTTGGGTTGTCGGCAAGGAGTACACCGCCGCAATCCTCAATGGCAAGCCTCTTCCACTGATTCGTCTTGAAACTCCCCATGCCTTTTATGATTTCGACGCCAAGTACCGCGCCGAAACCACTCAATATCATTGTCCTTGTGGCTTGTTGCCCGAGCAAGAACAGCACTTTCAGCGGCTCGCTGCGGAAGCCTGCGAGATTGTTGGCGTCTATGGATGGGCCAGAGTGGATCTGATGGTTAACCATGATGGAAAGCCCTGGTTGATCGAGGTCAACACGGTGCCGGGGATGACCGATCATAGTCTGGTTCCCATGGCGGCTAGGCAAGCGGGTATTTCATTTGATGATCTGGTGTGGCAAATCCTTGAAACCAGCCTTGATCGGGATTGAGATTTCGAATGAGTCGCGCTCGACAGAAACCCCGCAAAAAAAAATCCAACTACCTGGGGGTGGTTTTGGTGGCTGGGGTCTGTCTGGTCGCTGGTTTTTTGGCGATGCAGAAGCGGGACACGCTCATTGCCTCGGTTGAGGCGATGCTTCCAATCAAGCAGGTTCGCATCGAAGGCGAGCTTGCCAATATGGATCCTCAGACACTCGAACAATGCCTTTTCCCTTTGGCAAGGGGAAACTATTTGACGGTGGATCTAAAGGCGCTTGAACAGGCCGCATCAGACGTAGGGTGGGTGGACTCCGTTAGCGTGACGCGAATCTGGCCCGACACGCTGCAGGTTAGTGTCACTGAGCAGAGACCGGTCGCTCGCTGGGGAGACGATAGTCTTTTGGGCGAGACGGGTGAGGTGTTTGCCTTGCCCGGTCAGTCGGCTGATTTCTCATCGCTGCCCATGCTGTATGCACCGCGGGGGCATGAGCTTGAGGTGCTGGGAATGCTGGACAAGCTCAACAAGAAACTTCAGCCTCGTGGCACAAACGTGTCTTCGCTCAGGATTAGCGATCGATTGGCCTGGACGGCCATCCTTTCGGATGGTCTGGAAATCGCCATTGGGAATCAGGATCCCTTGAAAGCCCTGGACCGTTTGTTAGGTGTATTGCCCGGCTTGGGCGAGCAGCGCTTGGCACTGCTGAAAAAAGTGGATTTGCGCTACCCGAGAGGATTTGCCGTGACCTGGAGGTCGCCGTCGGTGGAGGACGCAGTGCCACCTTCTGAGCAGGGGCCCTCCCAAAAACCCGCAAGCGGGGTCAAGAAAACTTGAGTTTTTTGAATTGCATGAAAAATACTAATAAAAGGCACTCGACCCATGGCTAAAAAATCGGATCGCAATCTCATCGTGGGATTGGATATCGGCACTTCCAAGGTGGCCTGCATCGTGGGCGAGATCAACCCGGAAGGTGATATCGAAGTGGTCGGTCTGGGTACGCATGCTTCCAAGGGGCTGAAGAAAGGCGTGGTGGTCAATCTTGAAACCACCGTGCAGTCGATTCAACGTGCGATCGACGAGGCCGAGCTGATGGCAGGTTGTCGCATCAATTCGGTCTATGCGGGAATCGCCGGCAGCCACATCATGAGCATGAATTCCCATGGCATCGTTGCCATCCGGGACAAGGAGGTGAGTCAGGGTGATGTGGACCGTGTGATTGATTCCGCCCGCGCTGTCGCGATACCTGCGGATCAGAAAATCCTGCACATTCTGCCGCAGGAGTATGTGATTGACCGCCAGGAAGGGATCAAGGAACCGGTCGGCATGTCCGGAATCCGTCTGGAGGCCCGCGTCCACATAGTGACCGGAGCGGTCAGTGCGGCACAGAATATCGTCAAGTGCATCCGTCGTTGTGGGCTCGAGGTGGAGGACATCATTCTTGAACAGTTGGCTTCAAGTGCCGCTGTCCTGACGGATGATGAGAAGGATCTCGGCGTCTGTCTGGTGGATATTGGCGGAGGTACCACGGATATTGCCGTTTTTACGGATGGGGCCATACGCCACACTGCGGTGATCCCGATCGCTGGCGACCAGGTCACCAACGATATCGCCGTGGCGCTTCGTACCCCCACCCAATTCGCCGAGGAAATCAAGATCAACCATGCTTGCGCGCTGACGCAGTTGGCGAGCCTTGAGGATTTGATTGAGGTCCCGAGTTTGGGTGAGCGCCCGATCAGACAGATCTCGCGGCTGAATCTGGCTGAAATCGTCGAGCCTCGCTACGAGGAACTTCTGATGCTGGTTCAGGCCGAGTTGCGCCGCAGCGGTTTTGAGGACTTGATTGCCGCGGGCGTCGTCCTGTGCGGCGGAAGTGCAAGGGTCGAGGGTTTGGTGGAACTTGCGGAAGAGATCTTCCATGTGCCGGTTCGTATCGGTATGCCGCATGCCATCACGGGGCTTAATGAGGTGGTACGTAATCCTGCTTATGCGACCGGGGCGGGATTGCTGCTTTTTGGGAAACAGCAGCATGTGCATGGAGAGCATCATGGATCGGTGGGTCCTGGTTTTAGCGGGATGTGGACCCGCATGAAAAGCTGGTTTACGGGCAATTTTTGATTCGCTGATTTACAACGGGGTGGAGTTATGAAATTCGAAATAGTTGATTCTTACAGTCAAAACGCTGTCATCAAGGTCATCGGTGTCGGTGGCGGCGGCGGCAATGCCGTGAACCACATGGTGAACAGCCAGGTAGATGGGGTTGATTTTATTTGCGCCAATACAGACGCTCAGGCGTTGAAGAGCCTGCAGGCGCGCTCGGTGATTCAGTTGGGTAATGCCCTGACCAAGGGTCTCGGGGCGGGCGCCAATCCTGATATTGGTCGCCAGGCCGCACTGGATGATCGTGATCGCATTCTTGAGGTGCTGGAAGGGTCAGACATGGTTTTCATCACCGCAGGTATGGGCGGTGGGACGGGTACCGGTGCTGCACCGGTTATTGCCGAGATCGCCAAGGAGGCCGGCATTCTTACCGTAGCCGTCGTGACCAAGCCCTTTGCGTTTGAGGGGAAGAAGCGCAAGGACCTGGCCGAGAAAGGGATTGATGAACTGAGTCAGTTTGTGGACTCACTGATCACCATTCCCAACGAAAAGCTGTTGCCGGTGCTGGGTCGCGAAGTCAGCCTCATGAATGCCTTCGCAGCAGCGAATGACGTTCTACTGGGTGCAGTTCAGGGCATCGCCGATCTGATCACCCGCCCCGGTCTGATCAACGTCGACTTTGCGGATGTTCGCACCATCATGTCCGAAATGGGGATCGCCATGATGGGAACGGGAGTCGGGCATGGAGAGAATCGTGCTCGTGAAGCGGCGGAAGCAGCAATTGCCAGCCCGCTGCTTGAGGATATCAATCTACAGGGAGCTCGGGGCATTCTGGTCAACATCACAGGTGGCATGGATATGGCTATAGGTGAGTTTGACGAGGTGGGTAACGTGATTCGCGAATTCGCCTCTGATGATGCCGCTGTCGTTATAGGCACTGTCATCGACCCGGATCTTCATGACGAATTGCGCGTCACCGTGGTGGCCACTGGGCTTTCCGGTCCGCGTTATTCCAGTGAACCGACGCTCAAACTGGTGCAGAAGAACACGGGCGAAATCGACTACGGCGAAATGACACGGAGACCGGCGTTAGCCCGCAAGCAATCGCAAATGGAGCCGCGAGCTGAAGCCAAGAAAGAGAAGGAAATGGATCTGGAATATCTGGATATTCCTGCCTTCCTGCGTCGGCAGGCAGACTGAGGTCGAGGCGCCTTTAATAAGGCGAAATAGATAACGGGCTCGTGATTTATCGACTTGGGCCCACTGAGACCGACCTTATTCGTTACCCAACGAAAAAGGTCGGACAAGAACGCAATTAGATCAGGAGATAATCTGATGATCAGGCAAAGAACTCTGAAGAACATTATCAAGGCGACCGGGGTTGGCTTGCACACGGGTGAAAAGGTCTTTCTCTCGTTGAGACCTGCTGCACCCAACACCGGCATCGTCTTCCGACGGGTAGATTTGCCTGAGCCGGTTGATATCCCCGCAACCCCGCAGAATGTGGGAGAAACCACCCTCTCGACTACGCTCGTCAAAGGGGATGTGAAGGTCTCCACCGTTGAGCATCTGCTCTCAGCACTGGCCGGGTTGGGTATCGATAATGCCTATATCGATGTGAGCGCTCCCGAAGTGCCCATCATGGATGGCAGTGCCGGCCCCTTTATTTTTCTGATTCAATCAGCCGGCGTCGAAGAACAGAATGCACCCAAGCGGTTCATCCGGATAAAGAAGCCGATTCGTGTCGAGGATGGTGACAAGTGGGCTAGCTTCGAGCCTTATGAAGGTTTCAAAGTCGGGTTCACGATCGACTTCGATCATCCTGCGTTCAACGAGGACGTTCAGTCCGCCAGCATCGACTTCTCCTCGACTTCATTTGTAAAGGAAGTGAGCCGTGCAAGAACCTTCGGGTTCATGCGGGACATCGAGGCTCTTCGAAAGCGTCGATTGGCTTTGGGCGGCAGCATGGACAACGCTATCGTGGTTGATAGCTACCGTATCCTCAATGAGGATGGACTTCGGTACGCCGATGAATTCGTCAAGCACAAAATCCTGGATGCCATTGGCGATCTTTATTTGCTGGGGCACAGCCTGATCGGATCCTTCACCGGCTACAAATCCGGGCATGGTCTGAATAACCTGCTGCTGCGCGAGCTGCTCAGCCATCAGGATGCGTGGGAGTCCGTCACCTTTGCTGAAGAGGCGACCTTGCCGATTTGCTACAGCCGCCTGGTTACTGCAGCCCAATAATTTAGCGTTCCTTAAAGAAGGGACATTGCGACCAGGAGGTCGCAGTGTCCCTTTTATTTTATCTGTGGCGGATTCATGTGATGAATATGTGTTCGCCGCGATGGCCGTTATCTTTCGGTTCGATAGAAGGAAGATGTCTCAAGGTGTGTCGTCTTCACTATGTGCAAGAGTGCGACCAAGACGCATGAGTGCCGATTTGATTTCCTCCGACTCGCAACTTTCTGCGGAAGCAATCAGCTGGTTCGCGGTTGCTTTCGATGGACGTTTGGGGGTAAAGGATATTGGCGTAATGCTTACGCTGGCAGGCAGGGCGCGAATCTGAACCTTGCTAAGTTGACGCCCATCCGTGGTGAAAATCGTATCCAACAGCACGGAAGACTGGAAGCGCATCAGGGTCGCCTGTGCGGCTGATCCAACCTGAATAATCAGGGTATCGTTCTTGCGAAGGCAGTGTAAGCAATGGCCTCGCAAACTAGCCGGTAATGCCGCTCTGACTTGACGCAGTAATTCATCTTGATCGGCTACCGTCGCCGCCATGCTGGACAGCGTGGAGTTGCGAAAAAACGAATCCAGACGTCGAGGCATGTTTGTCATTCAGCGCTCAAGATGAAATGGGTCACTTGGACACAACGCGCTGATGAAAGCTGTGCCCCTCGTTGACAAAGCTCGAACCTTATAAGGACAAGTCATTTGCGGTATCATCCCGCGATTAAATCCCACCGCATCCGGAATCATATCGTAATGCTAGGCAAGTTGGTCAAGATGGTCGTTGGCAGCCGCAACGAACGCATCGTCAATAAGAAACGTAAAATCGTCAAACGAATCAATGCCCTGGAACCACAGTTTCAGTCGCTGAGCGATGAAGCGCTGCAGGGCAAGACCCAGGAGTTCCGGGAGCGACTGGATCGAGGAGAAACCCTCGAAGCCATTCTGCCGGAAGCCTTTGCGACGGTCAGGGAGGCTTCATGGCGCGTCCTTCATATGCGCCACTTTGATGTCCAGATGATCGGCGGCATGGTGCTGAATGACGGCAAAATTGCCGAAATGAAGACCGGTGAAGGCAAGACCCTTGTCGCAACGCTCGCTGCTTATCTCAATGCCTTGCCCGGCAAGGGCGTTCATGTCGTCACGGTGAATGACTACCTAGCTAGCCGTGACTCCGAGTGGATGGGCAAGATTTATACCTTTCTCGGTCTTACAGTCGGCTGCATCGTCAGCAACCTCTCCACCGAGGAGCGTCGCGAAGCCTATGCCGCTGATATCACCTATGGCACCAACAACGAATTCGGCTTCGATTATTTGCGCGACAACATGGCATTCAGCCTGGATCAGCGGGTTCAGCGCGAGAAGTTTTTCGCCATTGTCGACGAAGTCGACTCCATCCTGATCGATGAAGCCCGGACGCCGCTGATTATCTCGGGCCCCACCGAGGATAGGAGCGATCTCTACCAGAAAATCCAGGTGCTGATGCCGCAACTGGTCAGGCAGGAAAAGGAAGACGGTCCCGGTGATTATTCGCTGGATGAGAAGTCTCGCCAGGCCTTCCTGACCGAAAGCGGACACGAGCGTATTGAACAACTGCTGGTCGAAAATGGCCTCATTCAGCCGCAGGAAAGCCTGTATGACGCCATCAACATCCGCCTGATGCACTACATCAACGCGTCTTTGAAGGCGCATGCCCTGTTTCAGCGCGATGTCGATTACATCGTCAGGGATGGTCAGGTCATCATCGTTGATGAATTCACCGGACGCGCCATGCCGGGCCGGCGCTGGTCAGAGGGATTGCATCAGGCAGTGGAAGCGAAGGAGCGCGTCACGGTTCAGAACGAAAACCAGACGCTGGCCTCCATTACCTTCCAGAACTACTTCCGTCTCTACGCCAAGCTCTCGGGCATGACCGGAACCGCCGACACCGAGGCGCCCGAATTTCACCAGATATACAATCTGGAAGTGGTCTGCATACCGTCCAACAAGCCGATGTCCCGGAACGATATGGGCGACCTGGTGTATCTGACGGTCCCCGAAAAATACATGGCGATCGCCGAAGATGTGCGTGGCTGCGTGGACCGTGGTCAACCTGTGCTGGTGGGCACCACCTCGATTGAAAATTCCGAAGTCATTTCCAATCTGTTGCGTCAGAAGAATATTCCGCATCAGGTGCTCAACGCCAAGCAGCATGAGCAGGAAGCCCATATCGTCGCTCAGGCGGGCAAACCGGGTGCCGTGACGATTGCGACGAACATGGCCGGCCGTGGCACCGATATCGTTCTGGGCGGTAGCCTCGAGGAAGAAACCGCCGGCTTTGATCCGAACGACCAGGCGGCCTTTGCCCAGGCAAAAGCCGCGTGGGAAGTCCGTCATCAACAGGTTGTCGCGGCGGGCGGTCTGCACGTCATTGGTTCGGAGCGTCATGAATCCCGTCGTGTGGATAACCAGCTGCGCGGTCGTTCCGGCCGGCAGGGCGACTCGGGTTCCTCTCGCTTCTATCTCTCCCTCGAAGATCCGCTGATGCGAATCTTCGCCTCCGATCGTGTTGCCTCACTGATGCAGAAGCTGGGTATGAAAGAGGGCGAAGCCATTGAGCATCCGTGGGTAACGCGCGCCATCGAGAACGCTCAGCGCAAGGTCGAGGCCCGCAACTTTGATATCCGCAAGCAATTGCTGGAATACGACAACGTGGCTAACGACCAGCGGCGCGTCATTTATCACATGCGTGATGAGTTGATGAAGGCGGACGATATTTCCGAATCCATCGATGCGGCTCGTATGGATACGATTGCCCAGATGTTCGGTCAGTTCATCCCGCCGCACACCATGGAAGAGCAATGGGATGTCAAGGGGCTGGAAGAGACCCTTGAACGTGATTTCGGGGTGAACATTCCCGTCCAGCAGTGGCTGGATGAAGACTCGCGGCTTGACGAGGAAAAAATTCGCCAACGCATCACCGAGCAGCTGGCAGGAATCTACCAGGAAAAAACCGAAGCCATCGGTCCGCAAGTGATGCACCACTTTGAAAAGACCGTGATGCTGCAGGTGCTGGATGACTCCTGGAAAGAACATCTGGCGGGAATGGACCACCTTCGGCAGGGCATTCATTTGCGCGGCTACGCTCAAAAAGACCCCAAGCAGGAATACAAAAAGGAAGCCTTCGAAATGTTCACCTCCATGTTGGAGGGCATCAAGCACGAAGTGATCGGCATCGTTTCCAAGGTCCAGGTGCGCTCCGATGAAGAGGTCACCCAGATGGAGGAGCAGAATCGGGCGCCGCAGGAGCTTGAATATCAGCATGCCGAAGCCTCCGTGCTCGGGGGCGAGGAGCCCGCTGCGGACGCGCCAGCCGAGGAAGCCACAGCAGCCAGCCCCGCGAAGCCGTTTATCCGAGAGGGTGCCAAGGTCGGCCGCAACGACCCGTGTCCTTGCGGTTCCGGCAAGAAATACAAGGCTTGTCACGGCAGGCTGGACTGATTCCATGGATCATCTGCCGGGGACAGGAAAACCACTGGCCGTGAGCGGCATCCGTCTGGGTGCCGCAGCGGCGGGCATCAAGCGGCAGGATCGCGACGATCTGCTCATCATCGAGGCTGATGAGGGCGCCACGATGGCCGCCGTCTTCACCCAAAATGCCTTTTGTGCCGCGCCCGTGCGGGTTGCCCGTGAGCATCTCGGCGCAGCGCCACGCTGGCTTTTGATCAATTCCGGAAACGCCAATGCCGGGACCGGCGATCAGGGTTTGCAGGATGCCAGGACCACCTGCCGCGCCCTGGCGGATTTGGTCGCGGCCGACCAGCGCCAGGTGCTGCCATTCTCCACCGGCGTGATCGGAGAGTTCCTCCCGGTCGCCAAGATTGAGTCGGCTCTTCCTGCGGCGTTGGCGGCGCTGGATGAATCGGGCTGGGAGCGTGCAGCCCGCGCCATCATGACGACCGACACGCGGCCCAAGATGGCCAGTCGAACCTGTCAGATCGGTGACGAATCGATCACGGTAACCGGTATCGCCAAGGGTGCTGGCATGATTCACCCCAACATGGCGACGATGCTCGCCTTCCTGGCAACCGATGCCCGCGTGAACCCATCAGACCTTCAGGCAGTGCTGGCGCGCGCGACCGACAAAACCTTCAACTGCATCACCATAGACGGGGACACCTCCACGAACGACGCCTGCGTCTTGCTGGCGTCGGGTGCCGCAATGGGTTCGCCGCTGGATCCCGCAACAGCGGATTTCGCGCATTTCGAACAGGCCGTTTTCGACGTCTCCGCCGAGCTGGCCGAGGCTATTGTTCGGGATGGCGAAGGCGCCACCAAGTTGATGAGGATTCTCGTCCGGCAGGCACGCGATGCCGCCGAGGCTCGCATGGTTGCCAAAACCATCGCCCTTTCACCCTTGGTCAAAACCGCCTTTTTTGCCAGTGATCCCAACTGGGGTCGCATCCTGGCCGCCGTCGGCCGCGCGGGTTGCGAGCAACTCGATATCGCCGGCGTGTCCATCTGGCTCGGCGATGTGCAGATCGTCCATCACGGTGGTCGCGCCGAAAGCTATACCGAAGAAGCGGGGGCCGCCGTCATGGCCCGGGACGAGATTCTGGTGCGTGTCGAGCTTGGCCGGGGCGCGGCCGAGGAAACGGTGTTGACCTGCGATTTTTCCTACGATTATGTCCGCATCAATGCCGAATATCGGACCTGAGTCGGATTTAATCTGAGCCTTTCCGAAGCCAGCGATGGACCACCGCCAGCCCGACGTACTGGACGTTGCCGCCGGGGTTATCCTCAACGAATCCGGCCAAATACTGATCGCGCAGCGGCCTGATCATTTGCACCAAGGTGGGCTGTGGGAGTTCCCCGGCGGCAAACTGGAAGCGGGGGAGACGCCCAGGAAGGCACTGGATCGTGAACTAAAGGAAGAGCTGGATATTCAGGTTGAGAGGGCCTCGCCCTTGATGACCCTGCGACATGATTACCCCGACCGTTGCGTTCGATTGCATGTATGGCGGGTGGAACGCTTTTCCGGGACACCACAGGGCTTGCAGGGCCAGCCGATCACCTGGGTTTCCAGATCGGATTTGCCCGGGTATGAATTTCCGGCGGCCAACGGACCCATTGTCACTGCGGCCCGATTGCCCGACCGTTACGCCATCGTGGATGGGCCGGGCGAAGATGGGGAAGATTTTCTGGCGAAAATCGAAGAGCACGCGAATCGAGATATCGAAATGATTCGGCTGCGGGCCTCACGCCTTCGGTCAGCGGACTATCTGGCGTTAGCCCAACAGGCCGCGAGTATTTGCAGGGAGCGCGGTATCGCATTGCTGGTGAACGGCCCGGCCTCTTTGGCAGAGGCCACGGGGGCTGCCGGACTGCATCTGCGCAGCGATGAATTGATGGCGTTGTCCAGACGGCCAGCGGGGTCAACCCATTGGGTGGCTGCGTCCTGCCATGACGCCGCTCAAATTGAACATGCCGGCCGCATCGGGGTCGATTTTGTCATGCTGGGGCCGGTTTTACCCACGGCGACGCACCCTGAGGTTACGCCGTTGGGGTGGGGCCGTTTTGCCAGGCTTGTGGAGGCCGCCCGGCTCCCGGTGTTTGCCTTGGGTGGACTGTCTGAATCGCACATGGATGAAGCCAAGCAGGCGGGCGCCCAGGGTGTCGCGGGTATCCGTGGATGGCTTTAGGGAGCCTCGAAAAACTGCGGATGGTTTTTTGATGTTCCCTTTAGGTTGCTCCGTATTTGTGCGTACTGCACAGAAATGGTGCGAAATGAGAGATTGAAGAGTGGTCCAGTCCTGAGCTCAGGCGCTTCCGCTCATTGGTATCGATTTTGCTTTTTTATCGAAACGAGTTAGCCCCATACCATTCTGACAACCACCGAGGAGAAATAAGAATGTCCCCAAAAGACGTCCTGAAGATGATCAAGGAAAACGAAGTCCGCTATGTGGACCTGCGTTTTTGTGACACCAAAGGTAAAGAGCAGCATGTCACCATCCCGGCCAGCACCGTGGACGAGGACATGTTTGAAGAAGGCAAGATGTTCGACGGCTCCTCCATTGCCGGCTGGAAGCACATCAACGAATCCGACATGATCCTGATGCCGGATGCGTCCACTGCCGTCATGGACCCGTTCTTTGACGACCCCACCCTGATCATCCGTTGCGACATCATCGAACCGGCCGACATGCAGGGCTACGAGCGCGACCCGCGTTCCATCGCCAAGCGCGCCGAAACCTACATGAAGTCCACCGGCATTGCCGACATCGCACTGTTCGGCCCGGAAAACGAATTCTTCGTGTTTGACGACGTGCGTTGGGGCACCTCCATGCAGGGCGCTTTCTTCAAGATCGACTCCGAGGAAGCCGGCTGGAACTCCGAAAAAGTCTACGAAGACGGCAACATTGGTCACCGTCCCGGCACCAAGGGCGGCTATTTCCCCGTGCCGCCGGTTGACTCCTTGCAAGATCTGCGTTCCGCCATGTGTAACACGCTGGAGGACATGGGTCTGGTCGTTGAAGTGCATCACCACGAAGTCGCCACCGCTGGTCAATGCGAAATCGGCGTCAAGTTTGGCACCCTGGTCAAGAAGGCCGACGAAGTGCTGGTTCTCAAGTACGTCATCCAGAACGTCGCCCATGCCTTTGGCAAGACCTCCACCTTCATGCCGAAGCCCCTGGTCGGCGACAACGGCAGCGGCATGCACGTCCACATGTCGCTGGGCAAGGACGGCAAGAACCTGTTCACCGGTGACCTGTATGGTGGTCTGTCCGAAACTGCTCTGTACTACATCGGCGGCATCATCAAGCATGCCAAGGCACTGAATGCCTTCTGCAACGCTTCCACCAACAGCTACAAGCGTCTGGTCCCGGGTTTTGAAGCCCCGGTCATGCTGGCTTACTCGGCTCGCAACCGTTCCGCTTCCATCCGCGTCCCTTACGTCATGAACCCGAAGGCGCGGCGCATCGAGGTGCGTTTCCCTGACTCCACCGCTAATCCCTATCTGGCGTTTTCCGCCATGCTGATGGCGGGTCTCGACGGCATCCAGAACAAGATCCACCCTGGCGATGCCATGGACAAGGATCTGTACGACCTGCCGCCGGAAGAGGAAAAAGCCATCCCGCAGGTATGCCACTCGCTGGATATGGCCCTGGAAGCTCTCGACAAGGACCGCGAGTTCCTGACCCGTGGTGGCGTCTTCACCAACGACACGATCGATGCCTACATCGGTCTGAAGATGGAAGAAGTCACCCGCCTGCGCATGAGCACCCATCCGGCTGAATACGATTTGTATTACAGCCTGTGATGTTGAATTGCATATCCAAGTGATGCCATAAGCGTCACGGAATGCCCTGAAAGCCCCGCCAGTCGGGGCTTTCGTCTGTCTGGATTGATGCTATTTGAAGCCGTGCATATCATGGGTTCTGTGTACCTCAGTGAGTACCTTTTCAAAAACACGGTTTCAAAAGGTACTCAAAATGAACTCAAAGCCTTGCCAGCCGTGGTCTACAGAGAAATTCATCCATGCCTATCACCCAACCCAAGATCAATGCGCTGCTGAAGCAGTCCAAACAGCAAGGCAAGGAGATCGTTGAAACCGATGGCACTGTGCCTGGGCTGAGTTTCAAGGCGACGGCGACGGGATTTGGTTCATGGACCATGCGCTATTACTTGGGCGGCAAGCAGAAGAAGATCACCATCGGCCAATATCCCGCCTGGGGCATAGCCGACGCACGGGAAGAAGCCAAGCGACTCAGACGCGAGGTGGACACCGGAACGGACGTGGCGCTGGAGAAACGTCGCAAGAAACAGGAAGCGCGGGCGGCATGGACGGTTGATGACCTGGCGAAGTATTACTTCGAGCTGGCCGAGAAAGACCTGGCGCCGCACACGCATGGGCAGCGGTTCCGGCTGTACGAGCGATTCATCAAGCCCGGTTATGGGAATGTGCCGGTTGTCAGCATCAAGCCTGCTGATATTGGCGACAGTGTGCGAGCCTCGGCACAAGCGGGCCAAACCCTGCCAAGGAATATCCTGATTCTGTGGACCCAGCTTTACCATATCGCGGTCGGGCAGGGCATGGTCCCGGCGAATCCCTGTCGAGACCTCAAAGCCTCCGCCATCACCGGAAAGAAAGAGTCTGCACCCAAACAGCGCACCGCACTGAAGGAGGCCGAGTTGAGGCCGTTCCTGAAAGCCTTGCCAGCACTACCGAGACCTTACGAGCTGGCGATCCGTCTGCTGCTGTTGACCGGCGTCCGCGTCAGCCAGCTATCAGAAGCCAAGGCCGAGGAGTTCGACCTCGAGGCCGGTATCTGGCATATCCCACATGAACGGCGCAAGAATCGACGCTTCACCCAAGGCCCGCATGACATGCCATTGCCGAAAGAGGCGGTCGAGTGGGTCAAGGAACTGCTGGTGATGGCCGACCGATCCGGCTATCTCTTCCCGCAAGAAGGACGCCGCCATGTGGTTGGAAGGACCGCCTTCAGCAAGGGGGAAACCTTCAGGAATTGGCTGGACCGCATCCATAAGGAGCATGGACAGTGGCGACGAGTCACGCCGCATGATTTGCGGTCCACCTGTAAAAGCCTGTTGACTGAGTTGCGGATAGATTACGAAACCCGTCAGCGGTATCTCGATCATGCCCTGGAATCCTCGATGGATAGGGTTTATGACAAAGCTGATTTACTCGACCACAAAGCCGACGCATCCCGCCGACTGCTGGCGTATCTGAAGCGGTTGGAGACAGAGGAAACCGGCAACAAGGTGGTTCGCATCCGCTAAAATCGGGATACCGCGCTAGCCCGGCCAGGCGAAAACCGATCCCCTACATCGTTGCGCGGCTCCTACCAGTAGGGCCACCGTGTAGGGCGGCATGAAGATCAAAACAATCAAGCGAGTCCTCGATGAGGAGCACGCTTATCAGTCAGAGAAAATTCGTCGTCAACTGGAAGAGTCCACCGGCATTGCAGCGGCAAGGCGCGGCATGGACATGCTGAACGAGGATCCAATGAAAAGGGCCATGCAGGAATACGGCCTGCTACCCGATCCCGACGAGCCATCACCCGAAGACGTCGCCAAGGCCAGACTTGATGCAGAGGCAGCACAAGCTGTGCGAGCGCAAGTGCAGGCCTACTATGGCCGACAGGGAGGCACGGCCAAGGGAAGAGTGAACGCAGATCGTGATGAAACCATCCGCCGCGAATACTTGGCAATGGCTCAGGCGAATCACCAGGCACCCGTCGCGGCATTGTCCAGAAAATACCACCTCTCTGACCGCCGCATCCGCCAAATCGTAAAAAAGGCGGAAACATAGGCCATTTCCGGCCTGCTACATTTCCGCCTAACTCTTCATTCTGCGGGCTTCATTCATTTGGAGCCTATCAATGCAAACAGACGATTTACGAGGCAGGCTTGTATCCAAGCAATTCGCCTCAGAGAAATATCAAGCCTCTATATGCTATTGGGACCGCCTGATCCGGGCGGGCAAAATCAAAGCGGTTCGCCTGAGTCCGAAGGAGTTATGCTCAAAAGTTGTGGATGAGCAGCTGATGGAGGCGGCGTATTCTTGATGGTCTTCAAGGTCATCAATGCCTACGAGAGGAGTGAATACGCCGTGAGTAAAGATAAGATGACTCGGTTAA
>JBIIEQ010000127.1:0-4834 GCA_044237765.1 Methylococcaceae bacterium
CCGATGGATGTACCAGTACAACCATGAACGCCCACATATGGCCTTGGGCGGGATGACACCCATTCAGCGGTTGGCCATGGCCGCATAACCTCTACTTTTGGCTCACCCCAAAAATGGGGGGATTACCATAGGAGCCTTCCACCCGCCAGCCCTATCACCAATGCCAATAAAATCCGCAACATGCGGGTTGGCATGCGATGGGCGAGGGCGGCGCCCAGTGGGGCGAACGGTACGCTGGTCAGCATGATGCCGGCCAGGGCAGGCAGATAAATATATCCAAGGCTCCATGCGGGCAGGGTGACGTTGTGCCAACCCAACGCGATATAGGTGGCGGTTCCAGCGACGGCAATGGGGAAACCGCAGGCAGAGGAAATGGCCACGGCATTGCGGACAGGATAGCCACGTCTCACCAGAAACGGCACGCTCAAGGTCCCGCCGCCAATGCCAAGAATGGAGGAGAGCGCCCCGATGGCGGAGCCGGCCCAGCCGAAAAAGCGATGTTTCGCTGTGTCCCCGGCAACCGGCTCTCTCGGTTGTTGCATCAGCATCCGCAGCGCGGCATAAAGAAGGAAGCCCGCGAAAATTAACTTGAATGTCCGGGCGGGCAAAAGATCAGCGATGATCGATCCCATCACCGAGCCGGCCAGGATACCCGGGGCCAGTTGCCTGACCGACCACCAGTCGACCGCTCCGCGACGGTGATGGGCCAAGGCCGCCGAAACGGACGTGACGACAATAGTGGCCAGCGACGTGGCCACAGCCATGATCATCACCGAATCGGCCGGGATCTCCATTCGGCCGAAATGCCAGGCCAGAAACGGTACGATGACGATGCCGCCGCCTATCCCCATGAGGCCGGAAAGCAGGCCGGCCACACAGCCAAACCCCAGATATAGCGCCCATTCCTCAAGCATGCTGTACCGCCAAGCCGGTTCTCTTTTTCTCGCAAGTTAAAATGGGAGGATGCTAACAGCAAGCGCCAAGCTAAAGGAAAATTCATGAAAGCTTATCTGGTGGGCGGCGCGGTCCGTGATGCCCTGCTGAGACGGCCCATCAAGGAGCGTGACTGGGTGGTGGTCGGCGAAACGCCGGAGTCCATGTTGGCCAGGGGCTACAAGCCGGTGGGTAAGGACTTTCCCGTCTTTCTGCACCCCGGAACCCGCGAGGAATATGCCCTGGCCCGAACCGAGCGCAAGACGGCGCCGGGCTATCACGGTTTTGTCGTTCACGCCCAGCCGGATGTGACGCTGGAGCAGGATCTGCTGCGTCGCGATCTCACCATCAATGCCATGGCGCAGGATGAGCAGGGGGCGTTGATCGATCCCTATGGCGGCTTGAAAGACCTCGAGGCCCGGCGACTTCGGCACGTGTCACCCGCCTTCAGTGAAGATCCGGTGCGCATCTTGCGTCTGGCCCGCTTTGCTGCCCGCTTTGCTCCGCTGGGTTTTACGGTGGCGGCAGATACTCGTGCGCTGATGTGTGAGATGGTCCTGGCCGGTGAAGTCGACGCCCTGGTGCCCGAGCGGGTGTTTGCCGAACTCTCAAAGGCGCTGGAGGAAGATACACCCAGCGTCTTTTTTCGGGTGTTGAGGGCTTGCGGCGCGCTGGCGCGGCTGTTTCCGGAAATCGACGCCCTGTTCGGGGTGCCGCAACCCCCGGTCTATCACCCGGAGATCGATACGGGTGTGCATAGCCTGATGGTGCTGGATCAGGCAGCTCGACTGTCGCCTGATTCCGTCACACGATTTGCGGCTTTGACGCATGATCTGGGGAAGGCATTGACCGATCCAGCGCGCTGGCCGCGCCACCGGGGTCACGAAAAGCTCGGCTTGCCCGCGCTCGCGCGCCTCTGTGATCGCCTCAAGGCGCCAAACGCGCATCGCAAGCTGGCGGAAAAGGTCATGCGCTATCACGGTCATGCCCATCGGGCGGCGGAATTGCGTCCCGGAACGCTGGTCGATCTTTTGCAGCGGCTGGACGCATTTCGTCAGAAGGATGCGCTGGAGCCATTCTTGCTGGCGTGCGAAGCCGACGCCAGGGGTCGCACCGGATTTGAGGATCGAAGCTATCCCCAGGCCGACTGGATCAGGACCGCCCACCAGGCAGCGCTCGCGGCCTCCGTCCAGCCGCTACTGGAGCAGGGCTATCAGGGCGAGGCCCTTGGGCGGGCGTTGCGATGCGAGCGGATTCGACGGGTCAAATCGGCGAAGGCAGCGTTCGCCCTTGGTTAATTCACTGGCGCGATGGCTGTGGGGTTAGCGCCCGGTCAGCCGTTCTTCCGCTTCCCGATATTTCGCGGCGGTTTTGGCAATCACCTCGGCTGGCAGGGACGGCGCCGGAGGCTGCTTGTTCCAGGTCAGGCTTTCGAGATAATCACGCACGAACTGCTTGTCGAAACTGGGTGGGCTGATGCCGACCCGATATTCGCTGACCGGCCAGAAACGTGACGAGTCGGGTGTCAGCACCTCATCAATCAAGTGCAGGGTGCCCTCGGCATCCAAGCCGAATTCGAACTTGGTGTCGGCAATGATGATGCCGCGCTCCAGCGCGGAGGCCGCCGCCTCGTTATAGAGCGCCAGGCTGACGGTACGCACCTGTTCCGCCAGGGCCTGCCCCAGTAGTTTGGCGCAGCGCTCGAATGAAATGTTTTCGTCATGCTCGCCCAGCTCGGCCTTGGTGGAGGGCGTGAAGATCGCTTCCGGCAATTTTTCGGCCTGTTGCAGTCCGGCAGGCAAGGAAATTCCGCAGACCGTGCCGGATTTCTGATAGTCCTTCCAGCCGGAACCAATCAGGTAGCCTCGCACAACCGCCTCGACCGGCAGCGCCCTGAGTTTTTTGACCACGATAGCGCGTCCTTCCAGCAGTTCACATTCCGCCGGATCCTTGATGACGTCGCTCAGCCTTAGCCCGGTCAACTGGTTGGGTACGATGTGCTGCAGCTTGTCGAACCAGAAATTGGCGACCGAAGTGAGTACCCGTCCCTTTTCCGGGATCGGGTCGGGCAGAATGCAATCGAAGGCCGAGATCCGGTCGGTCGTGACGATCAGCATGTGGTCGGCATCGATGTCATAAATATCACGCACCTTGCCACGAGCGCGAAGGGGCAGAGAATGCAGGTCGCTTTGATGCAGGGTTTGCGGGGCTGTCATGGCGTGGGCTTTATGAAAAACGGGGAATCATGTAATTTTCAAACGGCCATGGCAACTCTAACAGAACTTACCCACCCCGAAACGCTTCGGCTTGCGATCAGCTGTCCGGCCATGGCGGCCTGGTTTTTGGGTGCGCTGAGCGGTGGCCGGTCTTGCACGGTAAGCCTCTCGCGGCGAGGTCTGGCGTGAGCTGGATCGGCAAAGTCGTCGGCGGAGCCTTTGGTTTTGTGATGGGTGGCCCGATCGGAGCTGCGCTGGGGGCCGCGCTGGGGCATCAGTTCGACGAGCGGGGTCTCGACCCATTCAGGCTGGATGGCGCCGGGTTCGATCCCGAGGAAGCCCAGCGGCTGCAGATGGCTTTTTTCGGAGCGACTTTCCAGGTGATGGGACATATCGCCAAGGCGGATGGCCGCATTTCCGAAACCGAAATCGAGGCGGCGCGCACCATCATGGATAGGATGATGTTGCCGGATCACCTGCGTAAATCCGCGATGCGCCTCTTCAACGAGGGCAAGCGGGCGGGATTTCCTTTTGATGACGTGGTCGACCAGTTTCTGGCGGAGTCTCGCGGTCGCCCCCAGCTCGTCCGTCGTTTTATTGCCTTGCAGACAGAGGCCGCGCTGGCCAAAGGGCATTTGCAAGTGGCCGAGGAAGCTCTGTTGCTCAGGTTGTGCGATCGCCTCAACTTTTCCCGTTACGAGTTCTACGGCATCAGAACGCGACTGGAGGCGGAGAGACGCTTTTCGGGCTTCGGACCCGGCGCCCAACGGCATCAATACCAACGGCAGCAGCACGATTCCCAGCATCAGCAGTGGCGTCGATATGAACCGCCAAAGCGTCGCGAAACACCCCTCCACGAAGCCTATGCCACGCTGGGCATTACATCTTCTGTAACCGACAGCGAAGTCAAGCGGGCCTATCGAAAACTGATCAGCCAACATCATCCGGACAAACTCTCTGCCCAGAAAGTGACTCCGGAGCGGATGCAAAAAGCCACCGAACAAACCCAGAAAATCCAGAAAGCCTACGACGCCATCTGCAAGGCCAGGCAAATTTGAGAGGAAACTGCCCATGCCGTCATTTGATATTGTCTCGGAAGTGGACCAGCACGAAGTCAGCAATGCGGTCGACCAGTCCAACCGCGAGGTGGCCACCCGCTTCGACTTCAAGGGCTCCGGCGCCCAGTACGAACTGAAGGAGGCTGTCATCACGCTGGTGGCAGAAAATGAGTTTCAGCTCCAGCAAATGCGCGACATTCTTCAACCGCGACTGGCCAAGCGAGGCGTTGATTTGCTCTGTATCAAGGTGGACCCGCCCCAAGTCGCCGGTCGGCAGGCCAAACAGACCATCACACTCCGCCAGGGGATCGAAACCCCACTCGCCAAGCAAATCGTCAGGCTGATCAAGGACAGCAAGATGAAGGTACAGGCGGCTATCCAGGGCGATCAGGTGCGGATTACCGGCAAGAAACGTGACGATCTGCAGGAAGCGATCGCGTTGTTGCGCGCTTCGGAACTCGACATGCCTCTGCAATTCACCAACTTCAGGGACTGATGCGCTCAGTGAGTCTTACGGCAACGCCATGAAACCAAAGCTGGTGCCGAGGAGCTCAAAGCCAATATTCAGGAAGAGTGTCTGGTGCTGTCTTCCATGGTGCGCGCCAACCGGACATTCCTTGTTGCGCT
>JBIIEQ010000068.1:0-16843 GCA_044237765.1 Methylococcaceae bacterium
CGCCGTGGGCACTGATGTCAATGACCCTGGCCTCCCCCGGGGATGAGTTTTCTTGGTCGAAAGTGTTCGGAGTGATCGGGGGATAAGGCGGAAACGGAATTGATCTTTGACTGAGCCAGAAATACCGCTATAATGTTCGAATTGATTGCAGGCGCGTAGCTCAGTTGGTTAGAGCACCACCTTGACATGGTGGGGGTCGTTGGTTCGAGTCCAATCGCGCCTACCATATCCAGAAAAGCATCGCAGCGCGATGCTTTTTTTGTCCGTGAGGTTTTTCATGCCCGTCATTACTCTGTCAGATGGTTCCCGCCGGGAATACGATCGGCCCATTTCGCTGATGGAAGTGGCGGAGTCGATTGGCGCTGGTCTGGCGAAGGCTGCCTTGGCGGGGCGGGTCAATGGTGAGCTGGTCGATCTTACTCGCATCATTGATGCGGATGCGTCGGTGGCTATCGTTACCGGGCGGGATGCCGAAGGTATTGAGGTCATCCGTCATTCCACGGCGCATCTTCTGGCACAGGCGGTCAAGTCGCTGTTTCCTGCCGCTCAGGTGACTATAGGGCCTGTGGTGGACAACGGTTTTTACTACGACTTTTCCTACGAGCGTCCGTTTACGCCTGAAGATCTGACGGCTATCGAGAAAAAGATGGAGGAACTGGCGGCGAAGGTCATGCCGGTTCGGCGCGAGGTGATGCCAAGAGACGTGGCGGCCGATTTCTTTCTGAAGCAAGGAGAGAAGTACAAGGCCGAAATCATTCGCGACATTCCTGAGGGGCAGGATATTTCCGTTTACGCTCAGGGAGATTTCACCGATTTGTGTCGTGGGCCTCATGTGCCGGACACTGGCAGGCTCCGGGCATTCAAATTGATGAAGATTGCCGGCGCGTATTGGCGAGGCGATTCGCGCAATGAGATGCTGCAGCGCATTTATGGTACGGCCTGGGCCGACAAGAAAGACCTCAAGGAATACCTGACTCGTCTGGAAGAGGCTGAGCGGCGAGATCACCGCAAGATTGGCAAAACCCTGGACCTTTTCCATATGCAGGAAGAGGCGCCCGGTATGGTTTTCTGGCACCCCAAGGGCTGGGTGCTATGGCAGATAGTCGAGCAATACATGCGCTCGATCTTCCGTGATAACCGATACGAAGAGATTCGTACGCCCTTGGTCGTATCCCGGACGCTTTGGGAAAAGTCGGGGCATTGGGACAAGTTTCAGGCCGACATGTTCACGACTGCATCCGAGCAGCGGGACTATGCCATCAAGCCGATGAATTGCCCCTGTCACGTGCAGGTGTACAACCAGGGCCTGAAAAGCTATCGCGATTTGCCTCTGCGTCTGGCCGAGTTTGGTGCGTGCCATCGCAATGAGCTGTCGGGTGTGCTGCATGGTTTGATGCGTGTTCGCGGATTCACTCAGGATGATGCGCATATTTTTTGTACCGAGGAACAGATTCAGTCGGAGGTTTCACGGTTCATTGATTTGCTGCACCAGGTGTATGCGGATTTCGGATTCAAGAAGGTCCTGGTTAAATTGTCGACACGACCGGCCAATCGGGTAGGGTCGGATGAAGTTTGGGACAAGGCCGAGGCGGCTCTGGAGCAGGCGCTGAACTCCAAGGGCCTGGAGTGGCAGTTGCAGCCGGGTGAAGGGGCTTTTTACGGGCCAAAGATCGAGTTTTCGCTGGCCGACTGTCTTGATCGTGTGTGGCAGTGCGGCACGATTCAGGTGGACTTTTCGATGCCGGAGCGGCTGGGTGCCGTCTATGTTGCAGAGGATGGCGCGAAGCATACCCCTGTGATGTTGCATCGGGCCATTCTGGGATCGCTGGAGCGTTTCATCGGTATTCTGATCGAGCATTATGCGGGGTATTTCCCGCTTTGGCTCGCTCCCGTTCAGTTGGTGGTGCTAAATATCACTGATTCCCAGTCCGCTTATGCCAATGAAGTGGTCGCAGCTTTGCAAGCCAGGGGTCTGCGCGCCGAGGCTGACTTGAGAAATGAGAAGATCGGCTTTAAAATCCGCGAGCATTCGATGCAGCGTGTGCCATATCTGGCCATTATTGGCGATAAAGAATTGGAGTTCCGGACCGTCTCCCTGAGAACTCAAAAGGGGGAAGATCTGGGGCTATTTAATTTGCCGGACCTGATCCAGAAGCTTGATGCCGAGTCTACGGGTCGCGCTGTCAATCATTAATCGTTATTGGAGGAATTGGCTATCAGTGCCGACAGAAAAGAGCCGAGGCTGAACGACGAGATTCAATATCCCAATGTTCGCCTGATCGATGCCGAGGGAAATCAAGCCGGTGTGGTATCCAGTCGAGAAGCCAGGCAAATGGCCTACGATGCTGAATTGGATCTGGTAGAGATTTCTCCGGGCGCTGAACCGCCGGTGTGCCGAATCATGGATTACGGCAAATACCGATTCGAGCTCAACAAAAAGCTGGCAGCGGCCAAGAAAAAGCAAAAGCAGATTCAGGTCAAGGAAGTCAAATTTCGTCCTGGAACTGATGTCGGGGATTATCAGATCAAGTTGCGTAATCTCACCCGTTTTCTAGATGAAGGCGACAAGGCCAAGGTCACCGTGCGTTTCCGGGGTAGGGAGCTGAGCCACAAGGAGCTCGGCATGGAATTGCTCAAGCAGATTGAAACAGATTTGCAGGAACATGCCACGGTAGAGCAGTTTCCGAAAATGGAGGGCAGACAAATGATCATGATGTTGGCCCCCAAGAAAAAGAAATAGTCCCGAAAAAAATCGAATTAGTTAAAAGTAAACCGGAGAGCGCGATGCCAAAGTTGAAGACCAACCGGGGCGCGGCGAAACGTTTCAAGAAGACTGCTTCTGGCGGCTTCAAATGTAACCACTCGTTCCGTCGTCACATTCTGACCAAGAAGAGCACCAAGCGTAAGCGCCAGTTGCGCAGCCCGAACGCCATCCATGCTTCGGATGTGCGGAGCGCGGCCCGTATGTTGCCGTATAGCTGAGTTTTTTGACCTAAGAGAAAAGAGGGTCCAATGCCTAGAGTAAAACGTGGCGTCACCGCGCGCGCCCGCCACAAGAAAGTTCTCAAGCAGGCTAAGGGGTATTACGGTGCCCGTAGTCGTGTTTATCGCGTAGCCAAACAGGCGGTCATCAAGGCCGGCCAATACGCCTATCGTGATCGCCGTCAGAGGAAGCGTCAGTTCCGCGCATTGTGGATTGTTCGCATCAATGCGGCCGCTCGTGAATTCGGATTGTCCTACAGCCGGTTCATCGCTGGTCTCAATAAGGCTTCTGTTGCGATCGACCGCAAAGTGCTTGCCGATATTGCCGTGCGCGACAAGGAAGCATTTGCCGAACTCGCCAGGATCGCTCAGGGTTAATCCTGAACCGTTAGGTCAGTCATTCGGCTTGGGCGTCATTTGGCGCCCATGGCCGTTATGAATCTCTAGAAACACTTCCCCACCCACGCCCATGGCCGGTCATGATTACCCTTGAAGACGTTTTAAGACAGGCGCAGGGGGAGGTTGCATCGGCAGAGTCATTGACTGGGCTAGATCAGGTTCGCGTACATTACGTCGGCAAGAAAGGGCTTATAACCGAGCAGATGAAGACGCTCGGCACGTTGCCTCCAGACGAACGCAAGCAGGCGGGTGCGCTGATCAATCAATCGCGGGATCAGTTCAATGTCGCTTTCGAGGCGCGCAAGGCGGTGCTTGAGGCGGATGAGCTGGAGCAACGTCTCGCTCGGGAAACGATCGACGTCACCTTGCCGGGCCGAGGTCAACAGACTGGCGGCTTGCATCCCGTAACGCTGACGCTGCAGCGAATTTCCGAGCTCTTCGCTCGCATCGGTTTCGAGACCGTCGAAGGCCCGGAGGTCGAGGACGATTATCACAACTTCGAAGCCCTCAATATCCCCGCATCTCACCCGGCGCGGGCCATGCATGACACCTTTTACTTCGATGAGCACACCCTGTTGCGGACGCATACCTCTCCCGTGCAGGTGCGCATCATGGAAAGCCGAACCCCTCCATTGCGTGTTATCGCGCCGGGGCGGGTCTATCGTTGCGATTCCGACCTGACCCATACGCCCATGTTTCACCAGGTCGAGGGTTTTCTGGTGGATCGTGATGTCAGCTTTGCTGATTTGCGCGGGGTGCTGTATGAGTTTCTCACTCTGTTCTTCGAGAAGGATGTCCAGGTCCGATTCAGACCGTCGTATTTTCCTTTTACCGAGCCATCCGCTGAGGTCGATATCGAGTGCGTGATCTGTGGCGGTTGCGGATGCCGGGTTTGCAAGCAGACGGGTTGGCTGGAAGTGATGGGATGCGGAATGATTCATCCAAGGGTGTTTGGCTTTGTTGATATCGACCCAGAAGTCTTCACCGGGTTCGCCTTTGGTCTGGGCGTCGAACGCATGGCTATGCTGCGGTATGGCATCAATGATTTGAGGCTGTTTTTCGAAAACGATCTTAAGTTTCTCAGGCAATTTCCGGCATTTTAGGCACATCACCGGCGACTCATATGCGTTTCAGCGAAGCCTGGCTCAGAACTTACGTCAATCCTGCCCTAACGACACCGGAACTGGTTCATCAGATCACGATGGCCGGTCTGGAGGTCGATAGCGCCGTGCCCGCAGCGGGCGAATTCTCTGGCGTCGTGGTTGGCGAAATCCTGGAAGCTGCCCCGCATCCGGAGGCGGATCGCCTCAAGGTGTGCCGTGTCGCGGTAGGCTTGGCCGAGCCGCTGCAAATCGTCTGCGGGGCGCCCAATGCACGGGTCGGATTGCGGGCGCCGCTGGCCCTGCAGGGGGCGTTACTTCCCGGTGGACTCAAGATCAAAGCCTCCAAATTGCGAGGCATCCCCTCGTTTGGCATGCTTTGTTCGGCCAAGGAACTGGGTATCGATGAAGATGCATCCGGCTTGATGGAACTCGGTGAGGATGCGCCGACAGGGACAGATATTCGGCAGTACCTTCAGCTTGAGGATTTACTGATTGAAGTGGATCTCACGCCCAATCGTGCGGACTGCTTGAGCGTTGAGGGTATCGCGCGTGAAGTGGCGCTGCTCAACGGGCTGTCCATGACCCTCCCGGCGAGCCAGCCATTGTCGTCCGGGCATGACGAAAGCTTCCCGGTGAATATCGACGCGCCCGCGGCTTGCCCGCGATATCTCGGGCGCCTGATCAAAGGCGTCAACCGCGATGCACCGACACCGCTCTGGATGAAGGAGCGGCTTCGTCGCTCTGGAATCCGCTCCCTGGATGTTATCGTCGACACCACCAACTATGTGCTGCTGGAACTCGGTCAGCCCTTGCATGCCTTTGATGCGGGGAAGCTAGAAGGCGGTATCCGCGTCCGGTACGCGCGAGATGGGGAAAAGCTGCGCCTGCTCAACGATCAGGAAATATCGCTCCATGCGGACAGCCTGGTGATTGCGGACGAAGCCAAGCCGCTGGCCTTGGCCGGCATCATGGGTGGTAGCGGTTCGGCGGTAAGTGCATCGAGTCGGGATATTTTCCTTGAGTGCGCCTTTTTCACGCCCGAGCTGATGATGGGAAAGGCCCGCCGTTACGGGCTCAGCACCGATTCCTCGCATCGCTTTGAACGCGGTGTCAGCTTTGAATTGCAAGATCGCGCTCTGGCCCGGGCCAGTGAGCTGATCGTCAGTTTGGCCGGTGGCACGCCGGGGCCCATCGTCGAGGCGGTCAGTCAGGCGCACCTGCCGCAGCGCCCCCCTATTCTGCTGCGTGCCGAGCGTATCCGTCGCGTACTAGGGATTGAAATCAGTGCGGACCGGGTAGCCCAGATTATGCGTGGCCTGGGCATGAATCCCGAGACACACCCAGACGGCTGGCAGGTGATACCGCCCGCGTTTCGCTTTGACATCGCCATTGAGGCGGACCTGATCGAGGAAGTGGGACGTGTCTACGGATATGATCATTTGCCACGCAAACAGCCAACGATACCCGCCGCCATGCGGCCGATGTCCGAATCGGTACTCGAACTTTCCCGCGTCAAGCACCTATTGGTCGATCGCGGGTATCAGGAAGCCATCACCTACAGTTTTGTCGAGCATGGCTTGCAAAAGCTGATTGATCCCGACATCGCGCCATTGGCACTCAAGAACCCCATCTCGGCGGAACTTGCTGTAATGCGGACCAGCCTGTGGCCGGGGCTTTTGGATGCGGCGATCAAGAACAACAATCGACAGCAGAATCGCGTTCGGCTGTTTGAAGCCGGGCTGAAGTTCATACCGCAGTGTGACGGATTGGATCAACGCAAGTCGCTGGCTTGGTTGGCCATGGGTCCATTGAATGGCGAACAGTGGGCCGAGAATCAGCGAGCCATCGACTTCTACGATGTCAAAGCCGATATCGAGGCGCTGATGCTGTTGACCGGTCGAATCGATCGAATCTCATTCGTTGTCGCACCTCATCCGGCCCTGCATCCTGGGCAGTCTGCCGAGATAATGCTTGGTTCCGAACGAGCGGGTTGGGTGGGCATGCTGCATCCTCATCTTGAAAAGCAAATGGGCTTCGATCAGCGGATATTCCTGGTGGAACTCGACCAGTCTGTTTTGCTGGGTCGTGATGTACCCCGCTTCAGCAGTCTTTCCAGGTTCCCGGCCGTGCGCCGGGACATCGCCCTGATCGTCGATGACTCCTTGCCGGTAGCGCAGCTGACCGCTGTGGCGAAGGAAAAGGGAGGAGCCCTTTTGCGTGAAGTCATGGTGTTTGATGTCTATCGCGGTCCCGGAGTAGAGGATGGCAAAAAGAGCGTTGCCTTGGGGCTGGTCTGGCAGGATGAGTCGGAAACGCTGGTCGATGCTCGTGTCGAGGAAGCGGTCAACCATGTGTTGGAGTCGCTGGGCCATCGTTTTGAAGCACGTTTGAGGGACTGACATGACGCTGACCAAAATCGACATGGTGGAGCGATTGCTCGAGACAGTGGATTTAAGTCGCAAAGAGGCCAAGGAACTGGTCGAACAGTTCTTTGATGAGATCAAGGCGTCGCTTATCCGGGGTGAATCGGTCAAGCTCTCCGGTTTTGGTAACTTCGATTTGCGCGACAAGAATGAGCGGCCGGGTCGTAACCCCAAGACGGGAGAGGAGATACCGATCACGGCCCGTCGGGTGGTCACCTTCAAGTCCGGGCAAAAACTCAAGGCCATGGTCGAGGCTTTCGACGGACCAGTACCCGAAGAATCCTGACTTGATTTCAACTCTTGGTGATGCTGGCGAATTCCTTTGCCGGCAACTTCGCTAGCCCTCTGGAGGGGCTTTCCCAATTCATTCCGGAGACAGGTGCACATGATTCGTGCCGGCATTGTTGGGGGTACCGGTTATACCGGGGTAGAACTCTTGCGGCTTCTGGCCTTGCACCCCAAGGTCACTATCACCTGCGTGACTTCGCGTGGCGACGCCGGCAAGCCTGTTTCGGAGATTTATCCCAATCTGCGAGGCTTCGTCAAAAACACCTTTGTCGAACCTACGACCAAAAATCTGGGTGACTGTGATGTTGTTTTCTTCGCGACGCCCAATGGCACCGCCATGCGCATGGCACCGGATCTCCTCGCTCGAGGCATCAAGGTCATCGATCTTGCGGCCGATTTTCGGCTGAAAGACCCCGCCGTATGGGCGCACTGGTATGGGGAACCCCACGCTTGCCCGGATTTGTTGGCAGAGGCCGTCTACGGCTTGCCAGAAGTCAATCGCGAGGGCATCCGCCAGGCCAGTCTGGTTGCCTGCCCCGGTTGCTACCCCACGTCGGTTCAACTGGGGCTGCTTCCTTTGCTGGAGGCCGGCGTGGTCAGGCATGACCGCATCATTGCCGATGTGAAATCCGGCGTCAGCGGGGCCGGGCGCAAGGCCGAAATTCCCATTCTGATGAGTGAAACCGGCGAGAGTCTGAAAGCCTACAGCGTCAAGGGGCATCGTCATTGGCCGGAAATCCGCCAGGGGCTGGAGCAGATGGTCGGCACATCCGTCGGCCTCACTTTCGTGCCGCATTTGATTCCGATGATTCGTGGAATACATGCCACGCTGTACACCGTGCTCAAGGACGGCGCGCCGGATTTGCAGTCACTGTTTGAGCAGCGTTATCGCCATGAACCATTCGTTGATGTCCTGCCTGCAGGCGCGCATCCCGACACCCGCAATGTTCGCGGCGTCAATCGCTGCCAGATTGCCGTCCACCGACCCTTGGATGGCGATACCGTGGTGGTGTTGTCGGTGATCGATAATCTCGTCAAGGGCGCTGCCGGACAGGCAGTGCAGAACATGAATCTTATGTTCGGGCTGGATGAACAGGCCGGGCTTTCCGCCATTGGGCTCTATCCCTGAAGCCATGAATCGACCCATGATCCTGGATCACCTCGTCACGCTGCGTGACTATGTCCGCTATGCCACTAGCCGCTTTACAGAAGCCGGCCTGTTCTTTGGGCATGGGACGGCGGGCGCCCTGGATGAGGCCGCTGCGTTGGTGCTGCATGCGCTCCATCTTCCTTATGATCTGCCCGGTGGCTATTTTGAGGCCAACCTGATTCCGGAAGAGCGGGCGAGGGTTCTGAATCTGATCGAGCGGCGAATCACCGAACGTAAGCCGCTGGCTTATCTGACGAATGAATCCCCGTTTGCCGGACTCTCCTTCTACATCGATGAACGGGTGTTGGTGCCACGCTCGCCGATTGCCGAATTGATCGAAAGTCAATTCGCGCCGTGGTTGGAGGCTGATGAGGTAACGGATATTCTGGACCTGTGTACGGGGAGCGCCTGTATTGCCATCGCCTGTGCAGTCGCCTTTCCAGACGCTCAGGTGGATGCCGTCGATATATCGGCGGATGCACTGGATGTGGCGCGCATCAATATCGACCGACATGAGGTCGGGGATCGTGTTCACGCCATCCAGTCGGACGTCTATTCAGCCCTGGCCGACAAGCAATACGACCTGATTGTCAGCAACCCGCCGTATGTGAATTTTTGCGAATGGCGTGACTTGCCGCCGGAATATCACGCCGAGCCTCGTTTGGGACTGGAATCCGGTGACGACGGTCTGGATTGCGTGCGGAGAATCCTCAAGGATGCCGGTCGCCATCTGAAACCCAACGGTATTCTTGTTGTCGAGGTGGGGAGTGCGGCCGAACCGCTGGAAGACAATTTTCCGGATGTGCCTTTTTTCTGGCTTGATTTTGAGCGGGGCGGCGATGGCGTATTTCTGCTGACCGCTGATCAGGTCAACCAGTTTTTCCCAAAGGGGTGAGACCAAGCCCAAGGGAGCAGGAGTCCTTATGCTAATCTCAGAGAGAAACTTTCTGGCCAATGCCCCAGCGAACATCGGGGTCTGGCTGACAAGGGTTCTGGGCGGGTTGCTGGTATGCCTTGCCCTCGTCGCCTGCAAGTCAGACGCCACGCAGTCGCCCCTCGCGCCCGAGGCCAAAGTGCTCGCCTTTGGCGACAGCCTGACCTATGGAGCCGGGGTATTGCCCGAGGAAACCTATCCAGCCCAGTTGCAGGCCATGATCCAGCGGCAAGTCGTCAATGGCGGTCTATCCGGCGAACTTTCCGGCGATGGGCTGAGACGCCTGCCCATCTGGCTGGATGAATATGAACCCAAGCTGCTTATCTTGTGCCATGGCGCCAATGATCTGCTCCGCTCACTGAGCGAAGAGAAAGCGGCCGAGAATGTAAGGGCCATGGTGAAAATGGCGCGAGACCGTAAGATCGACGTCGTGCTGATTGCAGTCCCCAAGTTCGGGCTGATGCGGGCGCCACCCACGTTTTACGAGGATATTGCCAAGGAGTTCGATATTCCGATCGAGCGGCATGTACTGAACGATATTGTAGAGAACAACGCGCTCAGGTCGGATGCAGTCCATCCCAATGCCCAAGGCTACCGTATGATTGCCCAGGCGATCGTCAAGCGACTGCAAAAATCCGGTGCGCTATGAAGGCCCGATATCGCCCGCTTTCGTAACCGATACGCCCATTCAAGTAACCAGGTCAAACCCGATGTCCGGAAACACGCTCGGTAAATTGTTCACCGTCACTTCCTTTGGCGAGAGCCATGGCTTGGCCATTGGTTGCATCGTCGATGGCTGTCCGCCCGGGCTGGAACTCAGCGAGGCCGATCTGCAGGGCGATCTGGATCGCCGGCGCCCCGGTACCTCGCGACACACCACGCAACGGCGCGAACCCGATGCCGTGAAAATCCTCTCAGGGGTATTCGAGGGCAAGACCACCGGGACCCCCATCGGCTTGTTGATCGAGAACGTCGATCAGCGATCCAAGGATTACGGCAATATCGTCGACCAGTTTCGGCCTGCTCACGCTGATTATGCGTATCACATGAAGTATGGCTTCCGGGATTATCGCGGAGGTGGCCGATCCTCGGCGCGTGAGACCGCCATGCGGGTTGCGGCGGGCGCCATTGCCAAGAAATTCTTGCGGGAACGTTTCGGAATCGAGATCCGCGGCTACCTGGCCCAACTGGGTCCGATCAAGATCGAGCGCATCGTCTGGGAAGAGGTCGAGTGCAATCCATTTTTCTGTCCGGACCCTGACAAAGTGCCCGAGATGGAGAGCTATATGGACGCCCTGCGCAAGGAAGGCGATTCCATCGGCGCCCGCATCAATGTCGTAGCGACCGGGGTGCCGCCCGGTTGGGGCGAGCCCATCTTCGACCGGCTGGATGCCGATCTTGCCCATGCCTTGATGAGCATCAATGCAGTTAAGGGGGTCGAGATCGGGGGCGGCTTCGATTGCATCGAAGCCAAGGGCACCGAGTTCCGTGACGAAATCACCCCGCAGGGCTTTCTAAGCAATCACGCCGGTGGTGTCCTCGGAGGCATCTCCTCCGGGCAGGACATTATGGCCAGTATTGCAATCAAGCCTACTTCCAGCCTGCGGCTTCCAGGTCGCTCCATCAACATCCGCGGCGAACCGGTCGAGGTCATTACCACCGGACGTCACGATCCCTGTGTCGGCATACGTGCCACGCCCATCGCCGAAGCCATGACCGCCATCGTACTTATGGATCACTGCTTGCGTCAGCGTGGCCAAAACGCCGACGTGCACACCGGGCTGAATCCCATTCCGGCCAGCGCGTAAACCTTCTTCGAGGGCGTTGAACATGACGCCGGGCGTGCCTGCCAGACGCCTGTCCGGGTTTTATCTTGCCTACTTCTCGATACTCGGAGTACTGATTCCCTACTGGCCCCTGTTTCTGAAGCAGATCGGCCACGACCCCGCGCAAATCGGCATCATCATGGCCCTGATTCCGGCGACGAAAATCTTCTCGCCGACCTTGTGGGGCTGGCTGGCCGATCGCACCGGGAAAGCGCTCAGGGTCATCCGCTGGGCGACCTTTCTCTCTCTGGTTGCCTTTTGTGGCTTATTCCTTGATCGGACCGGCCTGACGACGCTGGTGGTCGTCATGCTGGCGTTCAGCTTCAGCTGGAACGCCACGTTGCCGCTTTTCGAATCCGTCACGCTCGATCATCTGCTCAAGAAAACCTCGCTATATACCGGCATTCGTCTGTGGGGATCGGTCGGATTTCTGCTGACCGTCTGGGTGATGGGGGAAGTGCTGGATGACGGGCTTCCCCTCCTGCGGTTGCCGGAAGTCATAGCCGGGTTATTGGCGTTCCAATGGCTGCTGGCTCTTGCCGTGCCGGCGCCACGCGTGGAACACCCTCCGGGGGAAAACTCCTCCATGCTCGGTATTCTCAAGCGGGGAGAAGTGCTCGGATTTTTCTTGGCGGCCATGCTGATACAGGTGGCGCATGGTCCCTACTATGCCTTCTATTCCGTTTATCTCGATGAACACTGCTTTTCGGACCGGGCCATTGGGCAGTTGTGGGCTCTGGGGGTGTTGGCCGAAATTGTCCTCTTTTACACCTTGCCGAGGATCTACCATGTCCTCAGTCTTCGCACCCTGTTTTTGGGCAGCCTATGGCTGGGTATCCTGCGGTGGTTGTTGATCGGTTGGGGGGTCGAGAGTCTGAGTCTGCTGGTTCTTGCCCAGTTGTTGCACGCCGCCACCTTCGGCTGTGCCCATGCGGCCGCCGTTCATATTGTCCATCGTAACTTTCAGGGTCCTCACCACGCCAAGGGACAATCGCTTTACAGTGCCATCTGTTATGGCTTCGGTGGTGCCTTGGGTAGCCTTTACAGTGGGGAGTTTTGGGTGGCCTGGGGACCAGCCTGGGTTTTTACGGCTGCTGCGGGTTGCAGCTTGTTGGCCCTGATGATTGCCTGGCCTAGAGTGGGTCGGTAGATGTTATGGATCACGCCTCGTCGCTGATCGGACCACATCAGCAATCTTCATGCCGAACCCTCTGCCGGGTCCGGCGCCTAAAGCATCCCTAATTGCAGCTGCGCCACTTCCGACATCCGATCCCGCGACCAAGGCGGATCGAACACTACTTCCACACGGACCTGATTGACGCCGGGCAGGCTTTTCACGGCGGCCTCGGCGTCATATTGCAGGACCGGGCCCATGCCGCAGCCGGGCGCGGTGAGGGTCATTATGACGTGCACGTCGTTGTTTCCCGAGTCCAGCGGTTTCACCCCGCAGTGGTAGATCAGCCCCAGTTCGACGATGTTGACTGGAATTTCCGGATCGTAGATCGTGCGTAACACTTCCCACACGTTTTTCTCAACCGATTCGGCGTCGGTACCGCTGACGATGTTAGTGTGTATGGGAGGCTCCTTGCCGATGGCATCGGCATCCTCGCCGGCAATGCGAACCATATGGCCGGTTTCGTCGAGCACCGTGAAGTTACCGCCCAAGGATTGACTGAGCGTGACGATGTGGCCTTGGGGGAGGGTATCCGGGGTGCCGTCGGGGATGCGCACGACGTTGACATCCCGTTGCAGGCAGATGCTCTCGCGGCCGTAACCAAGCATGGACATGATGAGACTCCAGTGATCAGTGCGGGTGGATGACGGAATGGGAACCCAACAGGCGCAGAATGGGTTCGGCATGAATTTCGGGTTTTGGCAGACCATCCGGATGCTCGCCCGGATAAGCCCGCAACCGAATCGGGCTGCGCATTGGCCCCGGAGTGAATACATGAGCACGCAGACCGAAGCTTTCCGATTCCGAGTTGAGAATGCGGGCATAACCGGCCAGGCCCAGTTTGGCGACCCCATAGGCGCCCCAGAACGCCTTGCCTTCGCCGACTGCCGAATCTCCGACAAAGACGACGGACCCGTCGCCGCTGTCGATCAAAAGTTTGCTGACCGCGCGGGTGAGCAGGAAGGGCGCTGTCAAATTGACCTGGAACAGTCGTTGCCATCGGGTGCCGTCCACCTCGGACAAGGGCATCAGATGGCCGAGTTCAGCGGCGCAGTGCATCAACCCATGCAGGCCGCCCAGTTCCTGTCGCAAGGTATCGGCGAGGTCGGCGTAATCCTGTTCGCTGGCGCCAGCCAGATCAAGCGGGTAGATCGCCGGTTTCCGGCCTCCGTCGTGGATGATGGCGTCGTAAAGTTTTTCCAGCTTCTGGATGTGACGGCCCAGCAGAACCACCGTCGCGCCCGCTTGTGCGCAGGCTTTTGCCGCGACTGATCCTAGCGCGCCGGTAGCGCCGGTGATGAGAATCACCCGACCTTCGAGTGACGGGTGGTTCATCGGGCTGCCTCTATCCAGGGAATGAGGTCGCTTGGGCATTCCAGTGCGTCGTCCGCACCCCAGGCATCGACATCTTCATCCGCCGCGATGTAACCATAAAGCGCCGCCAGGGTCTTCATGCCTGCCCGCCGTCCGGCTTCGATATCGCGCGCAGAGTCGCCGATGTAGACGCAGTGTTCTGGCTGGATGCCGAGGCGCTGGCTGGCTTCCAGCAAGGGTAGCGGGTGGGGCTTGGCTTTTGGCGTGGTATCACCGCTGATGATGCAGTCGGTTCTCTGTGACAACTGGAGTGCGGCGGCCAGCGGCTCGGTCAGTCGGCTCTGCTTGTTGGTGACAATGCCCCATGGCAGCCTGCGGGCGTCCAGCTCATCAAGGACGGCTTCCATGCCGCAGAAATAGGCGGTCTGGTTGGCGACGTTCGCCTCGTAATGCTCAAGCATCCGGTCGATCAGCCGGGAAAAGAGGTCGTCGTTTTCCGGGCTGACCTGATTGACCTGCGGGAAGTTGAAAACCGGACGCCGCTCCACCGTCTTGACGATCCAGTACCCCAGCATGGTTCTTGCGCCGCCTGAGATATAGGGTTTGGCCTCTTCAAGGGGACACGGGGACAGGCCCTCCGACACCAAGGCCCAGTTGGCGGACGCCACCAGATCGGGGGCGGTGTCGAGTACCGTGCCGTCAAGATCGAACAGCACCGCATCGATGGGTTTACGGGACATCAAGGCATTCATTCGGCGGGCTTTTCAAAGGCCGCCAGATAGTTGACGTCGATATCCTTCGGGCTCAGGTTGAACTGGCCGGTCAGCGGGTTGTAGACCACGCCCTCCAGGCCCAGAAGTTCCAGTCCATTCTCGCGGGTCCAGCGGCTGAGTTCGGATGGTCGGATGAAGGTCGAGAAATCGTGCGTTCCTTTCGGGATCATGTTCAGCAGGTATTCCGCCCCGACAATGGCCAGGAGATAGGCTTTCAGCTTGCGGTTCAGGGTGGAGAAAAAGATGCGGCCACCGGGCTTGACCAGGCGGGCACAGGCCTTCACCACGGACGCGGGCTCGGGCACATGTTCCAGCATCTCCATACAGGTGATGTGGTCGAAACTGGCGGGTTGCTGGTCCGCCAGGGATTCCACGCTGATCTGCTGGTAATCGATGGCAAGGCCTCCCTCGATGGCGTGTTCACGGGCAACAGCCAGCAATTCACCGCCGAGGTCAATGCCGGTCACCTCGGCACCGGCCCGGGCCAATCCTTCGCTGAGGATGCCTCCGCCGCAGCCGACATCCAGGACACGCTTGCCGGACAGATCGGCGTAGGATCGGATGAATTGCAAACGCAAGGGATTGACCGCATGCAGCGTCTTGAACTCGCCCCGGGGATCCCACCAGCGATCGGCCAGCGCGCCGAATTTTTCGATTTCATGTTCGTGGACGTTTTCAGCGGTGCTCATGGCATTTCCTGAGTGTTCGGGGGCAATGGATTTGGGGGATATTTCCATGGGTTCAGTCGAGCAGCTTTTCCCGCCAGAGGCGAGCTTTTTGGCTGATGTCCTCGATATCGAGCGTGGTGAGTTGCCGGTCCTTCAGCAGCCGGCGACCACCGACCCAGACATCGCTGACCTGATGGCGGCTGGCGGCATAGACCAAATCTGACACCGGATCGAACAAGGGTTGGGTCTCGATGCGGTCGAGCCGGATGGCCGTGATGTCGGCCCACTTTCCAGGTTCCAGGGAACCGATGTCCGCATCCAGCCCCAACGCCCTGGCTCCATTCAGCGTGGCCATGCGAAGAGCGGTGCGCGCCGGAATGGCGCTGGCATCGCCGGAAACGGCCTTGGCCAGCAGTGCGGTCATGCGCATTTCACCCATCATGTCGAGGTCGTTGTTACTGGCAGCCCCGTCGGTGCCGATCGCGACATTCACCCCCGAATTCACGAGCCTGGCTACAGGACAGAAACCACTGGCCAGCTTCAGGTTTGACTCCGGACAGTGCACCACGCTGGCACCGGTTTGGGCGATGAGCGCAATTTCCTCATCGGTCAGTTGCGTCATATGCACAGCGATATAGCCGGGCCCCAGCAATTCCAGCTCTTTTAGCCGGGTGATCGGGCGCATGCCGAACTGCTGCCGGCTCTGTTCTATCTCGTCGGCCGTTTCATGCAGGTGCATGTGGATGGGCAGGTCCAACTCGGCGGCCAGCGTGGCGACTCGCAACAGGGGTTCGTCGGAAACAGAGTAGGGGGCATGCGGTGCGAAGGCGAAGGACACGAGCGGGTCGTTCAGCCACTCATCACGCAGCGAGAGCCCCTTTTCCAGATATTCGGCCGGGCCACTAGCCCATGCGCTGGGAAAGTCGACCAAAATCATGCCCAGCATCGCCCGCATGCCGCAGCGTATCACCTGCTGCGCCGTCACTTCCGGGAAGAAGTACATGTCGTTGAAACAGGTGATGCCGCCGCGGATCATTTCCGCCATAGCCAGATCGGAGCCATCGCGAACAAAAGCTTCGCCCATCCATTTCTGTTCAAGTGGCCAGATGTGGTCGGTGAGCCATTCCATCAGTGGCCGGTCGTCGGCAATGCCACGCATCAGCGACATGGCCGCGTGGGTGTGTGCATTGATCAGGCCGGGGATCAACGCGTGGGCGGGGAATTCCTCACAGCGGGCGTCGGGATAGCGGCGCCTGGCCTCATCAGCGGGCAGGATCTCGAGAATGCGGCCATCGCGGATCACCAGCGCATGGTGCTCAAGGACCAAGCTGTCCGGTTCAACGGGAATGATCCAGCGGGCGAATAAAAGCTGTTCTGCGGCAGGCATGCTAAAACCAAGTGTTTCACTAAACTTTACCACAGGCTCCCCTGAGTCGCATCAGGCCTGAATTGCGCGCAATTTACATCATGCTCGCCGACTCGCAGGCCGCCACATGAGTATCACTCAGGTCCACCCAGTCAGATTGATCAGCCAGAGTCAGCGTCGCGATAGGCATGTCATGCCGACCCGCCCAACAAATACCCGAAACGCACCATCGAAAGGCTGTTCCGCAATGCCCAGGCAGCTGCCCCTCGGCCTCGGCATCAAGCCCCGTTCAGTCAAAAGCGAGCGGCTATGTGTAGCGGTAATCCCCCCATTTTTGGGGTGAGCCAAAAGTAGAGGTTATGCGGCCATGGCCAACCGCTGAATGGGTGTCATCCCGCCCAAGGCCATATGTGGGCGTTCATGGTTGTACTGGTACATCCATC
>JBIIEQ010000128.1:0-4789 GCA_044237765.1 Methylococcaceae bacterium
CTTGAACCCATCGGGTATATCCCGCCGGCCGAGGCTGAGGCAAACTATTGGCGGGAACTCGACCAAAAGGCCGAGATCGCCCACTCAACTTAAACCAAACAGCCTCCTCAATTCCCGGGGCGGTTCACGGTGTTTACTGCGGTGGGCCTTGCACAGCGACATGGTCAAAGTGCTGTTCAAGGATCAGCAGACCATGGATAGCTATGTCGGCTTCCTCTACGACATCCTGAAGCAGGGGCAGAGGATTGATGTGGATCATTTGAATAGTTGACAAACGGACTGACTGAAACCGTTTTTTTGTGATACCGATTTGAGCTTCCGCACCAAGGGCAGTGCGGGCTATCTGGCGCATGTTCCCCTTCGGCCAGTAGACGGGCCACGACGCCGCGCCTGTCTTCGCAGTAAGGACCGGGAACGAAGTCCTATCCGAACCTTACTCCCGAGGATGCTGCAGGAATTTAAGCGAGAATACCCCTATCATGACAAATTGGTTCTTGATTTTTCTTTGCCATGCTCACGCCTAACAGCTATGGAAGAGGCATCATGTCGTTTGCTCGCCGTTGGCTTTGAGGATGTTTTCGACCAGACGATACACGGTTGTCTGTCCGAGATCTCTCGGCCAATCTTCGCTCGGCGGGTGATCGCGCTTCTTTGCACGGCGAATTGCGTCATCGATTTGTGTCTTACTGATGGTTCGCGTTTCGATCCCCTTGTCGTAATCCGGAATCCAGCGTTTGAGTCGAACTGTGCAGTCGCGGGATGAGGTAATCCCCTTGCCGTCCTCAAAGTGCAACAGCAGCCAGTATTCGAACTTGGGATTGCTGAGCGCGAAGCCGTAGTTATCATGCTGTAATGACCATTGATGTAGTTGAAACAGTCGCTCCTCATGCCACTGGTCTTTGTCCACTACCAGCCAGGCTTCGTCGGATGACTTGAGTCCCTCGCTCGCAAGGTGGTCAGTCATGCGCTTCAAAACCTGCGGAGGCGAGCTGGCATGCTTGCCTTTCAAACAGCTCACACGAACGATGGAGGTGCCATCGATGAACATGCCGAAATAGTTTGGCTCGGTTTTTAAGCCTTCGGCTGCGATGAGGAACAGCTTTTTATAGCGCCGCTCTCCCATTGGACGCTGGAATTTACGGTGAGGCACTGCCACTATTCGACCTCCTTATCGTTATTCTCGGCAAAATTTCTGCTGAGCAAGATCCGAGGTATGCCGCCAAGGCGGCCCTGCAAATAGCTCTTTCGGATGTCCTTGTCGTAACGGACATCTTTGTATTCGGCGAAAGACACCAGCGTCGATAGGCCTTTTGGGTTGCGCTCGGCCACCCACATCTCATCACGCCGCAGCAAGTGCTGGTCCATCAGTAAGACGTCGTGGGTAGTCAGCAGAAGCTGTGAACGGGTATTGGCAGAGCAGCTCGCTAGGTACGCTTCCAACAGACGGCGTGTCAGTAAGGTGTGAAGACTCCGATCCACCTCATCGATCACGAACACCTTCTTTGATCCGGGAGCCGCAAGTTCGAGGAATGCGGGCAGCAGGTCAATGACCCGCTGTGATCCATCCGACTCCTGTCGAATCTCGAATTTGGCTTCCGTGCCGTCCGTTTTTGGATGATACGTGACCAGTTTCTTGGCGATGAGCTCGCCGTTCTTGCGTGTGAAGACGAAGTGATCGTTCTTGTCCGACATCAATCGAATCGGCATTCCTTCCTTGACTTCCTCTTGAAGCATCATTTTTACGGCGTCTGGCAAAGGAATATTCTCGAATGGAATTTCCTCACCACCAAGATGTGCAATCCCTGTATCGAGTTGCGGCAGCATCTCATTCATCGTGGCATAGAGTGGATGCCCGTCATCAATGAATTGCTCGAACGGCTCGAAGCGTGAATCAGGAGCGACCAGGTCCAGCGTGTCTTTGAACCAGTCATAGATAGGGCGGAAGTTGTCCACCTTCTGAGAGACCGAGTTCGTCAAAAACAGCTGGTTGTCTCGTGTGCCCTTGAATGCAAATTTCAGGAATTGATCCTTCTTAAGTAGCTCATCGAATTCGATTGTGCCGCTTCGGCGCGCATACAGCACCCGTTCGCTGGTACTTTTAATGACAACCAATTTCTCCTCAAGTATGGATTTGCGATTCACAGAGAAGGAGAATTCGTAGATCGTCTCTTCGATCAGCAACTCAAAGACAAAGCGAGAGGGTTTGTCGATGCTGGCGTTATCCAGACGAAAGCCTTCCACGGCTAAGTGACTGTCAGGCTGGGTGCCCTTGACCACTAGCATTTTGGCGAAGTTCAGTGCCTTAAAGAAATTGGTCTTGCCAGAAGCATTGCCGCCATAGATGGCGGCAACCGGCAAGACCCGAGTGTCGTACTTTCCGACCTTAGGCAACCTATCTCTGTGCTGCCGTTCCCGGCTGGCAATCATTGAGAATGAAACGGAGTCGCGAAAAGACATCCAGTTTTCGACAAAGAAGCTGATGATCATGTGCTTGCTTATTGATGGGCGGAATTCACATTGGGTGGCTCAATATTGCACTTAAAAGTCAAAATCTTCAATTTAAAGAGAAAATAGCTCTTTAATGATCTTGGTGCTATGACTGCTGCATGAAAGTCACCTCAGCAACAAGACGTCGGCTACCAAACGGGTATAGCGCTTGGAAGTGAGATGCGTTGTCAGATGGAGCGTGGTTCAATTTGATCAACTGATGCAGGAAGTGCAAGGTCTGTGTGGGGGCGTAATTCACGGAAACCCTCTTAGGTGTTGACTTGTGCAGGGTGTGAAGTGTTTTAGGCTAAATCACACCTAAACACGCGCGAAGGGATATCCAGCGTGCCAGGAATGGCCGCGTACTGGGCTTCGTGAAAGACGAGCAGATCTATCTGGTCGCCGACAGCCTGAGCAAAGGGGGCGATGAGATCGTCGGTGATGGACGCGGTCCCGGCCGATGAACGGGCGGCGTTCATGCAGGAGCGCGAGACGCGCAAGGCGGAGCTGGCGAAACAGGGGTATGGGCAGGCGGTTGAGGAGTTGGAAGGCGATACGCCGAAGCTCAGTCGGTCTGAACTCATGGCCGGCGGCAGTGATCAATCGCCGATTGTGCAGGCTGACGACCAGACGTCGGCCGCCGAATTGAACCGTGGTATGGTGCGGTACTTCGGCGACAAGTCCTGGGAGAATGCCTATGTCCAAGTTGAATTGCCTGACGCTCTTTCTGGACTCCGGGAAGCAGTTGCGACAGGATTTGGTCGAGAGCTGGTCGGAGTCTTCGGACGCACCCGAGGATCGCGAGCCATCAATGGTGTTAATTACCAGGGAAAGCTCTACCTCAACGTCAATGTCAACGCCGATGTCGGATTCGTCCAGCTCGGAGGACACGAACTCCTCCACCAGCTAAAACGCGATCGGCCTGACCTCTATCGCTGGTTCGCTGGGCAGGCGCGTGGCTACTACAAAAACTTCTCTGCCTACCAGGACAAGCTCAACGCGCTCCTGAAGCCGGGAGAAAGCCCCTACAACAAGGCGGCAGCGGAAGAAGAACTGCTGGCTGACTTTGCCGGCGATGCCCTGGCTGACCCTCAATTTGTCGAGCGATTGGCCAAGGCCGACCCGGGCCGATTCCGGCAACTGCTGAAAGCGGTCATGGACTGGCTGAAACAGGTGGGCGACAAGCTCAGCGGCAAGGGGCTGGGTTCTTCCGAGTATTTCACCGATGTCGAGGCATTGCGCAACTACCTGGCTGATGCGCTGGTGGCGTATGGTCAGGGTGGGGCGGTGGGGGTCCGGAAAGTTGCCGGGCCGAAGTTCAGCCTTTCAGCCATGAAGTCGGTTGACGCCAACATTCTTCGGGGGCGTAAGTCTCTTGCTTCTGCCTTGACCGACAAGACAACCGTTCACCGAGCCATGTTCAGAAACGGGCTGGGATGGGTTGATTTTGTTTGGGGTGATATAGGATTACTGAAAGCGTCAGGACGCTATAAAGGCGCAAAAGGTTTGTCGCACATCCTGGAGGCTAGGCAGACAAAAGACGGAATGAGCGAAGCCCAATCAATTAGATTGATGGAAAACATCGTTGATGCCATTGCTAAAGGGTCAGAGTTTGAAAGGTCTGTGCTAAACAACAGCACTCGCGTAGGCGTCAGAAATAACAACGTAATTGTGTGGCTTACCAAGCAGAAAGGTAACAATGCTTGGATTGTGACTGGCTACGAAGAGCGTAATCCCGGTGATGCAGGTGCGGGGAGAGCCACCTCTGCATCTACAGCATCCACCGCTTCGCTCACCCGCAGTGGAAGTGGAGCGGGATTTGATTCAAATCTTACTCAAGATTCTGACGAAAGCAACATTCGCTTTTCCCGCCGATCCGACCTCAACAATTACCCCGACGAGCGCGAAGGGTCCGGGATCGAGGAAGATCCTGAAGCGCTGTTCGCCGATATCGATGACGCCATTCGCAAGGGCGGTGGCTGGAATGAGGCCAAGGGCGAGCTGGAAAAGCGCTGGAACAAGTTGAATGCGTCGGCACGCCGGCAATGGCTTGGCGCCCTGACGGTTCACCAGCTGGTGGAACTGGGCGGCAAGGTGTTGCCGCGCATGGAGCGCTACCTGAAGGAAATGACGGGCATGGACGTGACCCGCAATAAAGTGCTGTACGAAGTCGACGGGTAATCCCCCCTGAAATTGGCTGTGGTCAAAAGTAGAATTTCCGACACTGAGGAGGTTCTACATGAAGAAGTCGAGATTCACCGATAGCCAGATCATGGATGCGCTCAAGCGCTTTGAAGCCGGA
>JBIIEQ010000069.1:0-16796 GCA_044237765.1 Methylococcaceae bacterium
CCGCCAGGTTGCGGTCACGGGACTTCCAGATGTAGCCCCACAGGATGGAGGCGGTGACGACTTCCAGGACGATTTCGGTGTACAGGAAGTTCATCCAGTAGGTTTCGAACTCGGGTGCGAATGAGTCAAGACCGGCGGACCAGCCATAGACACCTTCATACCAGCGAACCCATGCGTAGAACACAGCATAAATGGCAAACGCAAAGGTCAGCCAAGCCTTGTCAAGCAGCGGCTTTTCCGCTGCGGCGATATCTGCATTAATAGCAGCCATAGTAACCTCCAAGCATCTTAGTGATTAAAAAAGTCACCGAGCGGTTTGCCCGGCAACGATGGCTCTGACAGGGTGCATTTGAGCTTGGTTCCCGCTACAGGAAAAAAATTACGGCTTCTTCCCGTTGGAAGTGCAAAAGAGTTCGGGATGAAAACCAGGGGCAACCGCAATGAAGGCCATCAAATCCGGCAAGCGACATGCTCGCGTCAGAGGCCTCTGTGGGTTAGGGGGGCTGGATTGAGGAAGGTCTTTGCAGTGTTCACAAATGAGACTGTCCGGTTCATCCTCTCATGCTCGTGATGGGCATCATTTCCGTTATCAGCCAACCCAGGGCGAATCCAGGGCCCCGGGTAGCGGGGAGGTGTGGCGATTTTCAGAAACAAGCGATGGCTCAAAATGGAAACGTAGCCTTCGTCGAGTAATCGGGAGATGGCGATATGAAGCTTGTGTCGAGATGCATCCTGGGCAGCCTTATCGGCTTGGTACTGACCAGCCATGCCAGGGGTGCGCCGCAACAAAGTCGGAATGATCCGGACAAACCCGCGGAGGGACGAGTCATAAATGCCGTCGCGGGCGATCGGGCCTGTTACCTAACGATCAGGAATGATGCCGGTCGCTTGATCGAGGTGTTTGCAATTTTCGAGGTCTGCGAACAGAGACCGTCCGTGATTGGCCAACGGGTCGCGCTTACTTACCAGATGGGCGAAGTGAACTCGATCTCCTGCGGGGGCGAGCCTGTCTGTTCGCAGCATGACCGGGTCCCGCTGGTCATTCACGCCCGGATATTGGCCGGTTCGAAGCCGAGTTTTCCTTCGGCTGGTGCAGCGGGCCGTCTCTGCAATCGCGATGAGGTCGTGGTGTTTTCCTGCAGAGCGGGCGCAAAGGAGGTTTCCGTCTGCGCCTCCGAGGATGCGAGCCGAACTGGCGGGTATGTTCAGTACCGTTTTGGCAGGCCGGGTTCGCCGGAGGTGGCCCTGCCTTCAGCTCGGACAATCCCGGCTCGAGCGGCGACAGGCGCATCGGAGAGTTACTCGGGCGGCGGTGCAGCCTGGCTCCGCTTCAGGCAAGGTGGCTATGGTTATGTGGTCTACACCGGCATTGGCCGTTGGGGTGACAGAGGGGAAACTCATGATGTCGCAGGCGTGGTGGTCGAGAAGCCCAAGGCAGCCAGCACGAACATGAGGTGTGTCGGTAAGGTTACCAGCCTGTTGGGGCCGGTTTGGTTCGAAAAGGTCGGCATTGATCGCGGTCAATCCGGGGAATCCTTCGATCTCCCCTTCCATAGATAAGCAACAGAAGATAATGCCCAGACCTGCCATTGAAGTTCGGGATCCTGACAATGAAGGAACTGTCTCGGACAGGCCGAGGGCCGAACCCCGGGTTTCTTTTCATGACAGTGCCTTGTGCCGCAGGTCAGGATGTTTTTCGGGGTCACCTTCCGGCATAAATCCCTTCCACCAGATTCTTGAACCAGGGTGGCCGGCTGATGACAACGATCAAGCCAATGAAGCCGGTCACTGGAACAGGTGCAATATCCAGGATCAGAAGTGCGATCAGGCTGAGAAATGCTTTGATTCGGGGATAGACGCTATTTGAGTAATCCGTCGCATTGGCTGATTGAGTGGCGGGGCTGTCTGAGCGGATGTAAAGATTCCGGGCGACCAGAAGAAACCAGTCAGGTCGAGCGATGACGACATAAAGTCCGATCAGGCAGGTTAGGGAGATGGGCCCAAACCCGATGAGGCTGAGCAAGATCATAACCATCAGGCATTTGATCTGAGTGTGCATGTTTTTCTGGATCGCTCTCAGAGCCCTTTTTATACTCTTCCGAATGGGCACAAGCATCTGCAGTAGGAGGCTCGGTGCCGGCGAAGCATACCAGAGCCGAATCGCTGCTAATGGCCGAGTCCGGTTTGGCTGTTTTTAATAACCCAATTCACCCGTTTCATGGAAATTGAAGGCATCGGGCAAGATGGACGGTTCTACATTGAGCGATTCAGACAGTCACATCACAACTTTGGACAGACCAACACGAGGCCGTTTTGGCAGACCCAGGGGACCTTGGGCGTTGCTCTTCGTTTCGCTGCCAATATTGGCTGCGGCCCAGGGCCAGGTGCCAAGCGGCGCCCAAGGTGGTTCACCGAAGACAGCTTTCCGCATGACGGATGCCAAGGCGGGTACAGGATCTTCAGCGCCGCGCTCATCAGACCCGTTACCCAAGGATCTGCAAGGAGAGGACCTGTCGGGAAGCCCAGCTCCCAGGCTCGACCCAAAAGGCAGCATTGTCCCGGAATATTTTGACTGGCGGCCGCGCATGTCGCTGGGCGCCGTGGCCAGCCTGCGCAAGGACGAGTTGACCGGAAAGGCCGCTTGGGATGAAGCGCAGGGGTGGAGCCTGCAGCGATGGTTCGATCTTCCGAATTGGGTCTCTCTGACCCTTGAAGAGCGCGTCCGTTACGAATCCTATGCCACCCCATGGATCGCGAACGACACCCGGGGTCAATACGCCATACCCATCCAGTCGGTTGTCTGGTTTCAGGCCCGACCGCGGGAAGATCTCAGGTTTGAGCTGGAGTTTTGGGATGCGCGCCAGTACGGCCCGATGGATCCCAACAAGATCGACACCACGATGGTGAATACCCTCAACTTCGAGCAGATTTTTGCCGCGAAAATTGATCGGAATGTGGCTGGCTCGGGTATCGACTCCGAAACCAAGGCGGGGCAGATGCACATGGATGTCGGCAGTCGCCGGTTGATCGGCATCGTACCGTTCAAGAATACCCAGTTTCAATTTGTAGGCATGCAGAACCGGTTGCGTGATCCAGCGCAGGGATGGGAGTTGTTAACCTTTGCCAATGTGCCGGTGAACATGCTGCCCAATAACACGGAGGCGCTGGTGAACAACCGGACCGTGTGGAACCGACCGCTCACCGACGCCGTCTTCGCCGGCAGTCATTTCGACCTGAAAGTCGCCGCCCAGGACCGTTTCGAGTTCTATTTCTACTACCTGCATGAAGGTGAAGCCGCCAACCTCAGCCGGGACCTCTACACACCCGGCTTCCGGTTCTATCGCGAACCACACAAGGGCGAATTCGACTATGAGCTGGAAACGATCGGCCAGACCGGCAGCAAGCGGGTTTCGGAATCCTCCGCTCCAGAGGGCGTCGGCTCGGTCATGCAGCATGTCCAGGCGGGTTACAACTTTGATTGGCCGATGGATCCACGGCTCCTGCTGCAGTGGGATTACGCCTCCTCGCACTTTGATTCGTTATTTCCCTCGACAGTGTTCGAATACGGCCCCGATGGCATCCTCACCTTGTTTGCCCGTACCAACCTCAATTCACCCGGCTACCGATTTTTCCTGGTGCCGCACCGGGATTTGACCTTGTTCGCGGCGAACCGCTTCTGGTGGCTGGCGGATCCCCGCTCGACCACCGGCTGGGCCAATGCCCAGTTGGTGGACACCAGCGGACAGGCCGGCAGCTACATCGGCCAGACCTGGGAACTGGATGGCCGTTGGGATGCGCACGACAATATTTCCTTTCAGGTCGGTTGGCAGGTGCTGATGAAGGGCAACTTTGCCCTCTATGCGCCGGATGCTCCCACGGACAGAAGCAATGTCAACTACTGGTTTGTCCAGACTGAGATCCGGTTTTAGCCCGCCTTCGAGCGCTCATTTTGCGATGGTGGCCCGGACCGGAGAGGCGCTCGAGGCTTAAAGGCCTTGCCCAGCGGGCCGAGACAAGCCAGCTTCACCTATAACGCCTCAGGCTGATCTGTGACCGGCTCTATTTAAAGGCCATCGTCAACGTCTACCTCCTCCGGCACCATCTGTAGCCCTGCTGATGCCGCTGCCAGCAGCAACAATTGAGAAAAGTCCTCGCCATAGCCGTGCCCGATTAAAGTTTGGACTTGGTCGCGTGTGACGCCGGTGGTCGGCATGGGCACGCCCAGCTCTTTAGCGGCGCTCAAGCCAAGATCAAGGTCCTTGAGCATCAGCTCCGGCGTAAATGTCACTTCAAAATCCAGATGAGTGAGCGCTGGAGACTTATATTGGGTGAACATCGACCCCATCACGCTCGTATTGAGGAACGCCAGAAAATCATGACGTTTCAATCCGGCCTTTTCAGCCAGAACAAGAATCTCGCTAAGATTCTGGGTGACAACGCCCAGCATCACGTTGTGGCAAATCTTGGCGATTCGCGCCAGGTCACCCTGGCCCACATAGGCGACGGCTCGGCCAATGAGTTGCAGATAGGGCTCAACTTCTTGGAACGCCTCAGCGGGTCCCGAGGCCACCACGGATAGCTTGCCGGCATTGATGACCTTGGCGTTTCCGGACACTGGCGCCGCGATGAACTCGATGCCCAGCTTCTGAAGTTTGCTGCGAATCTCGGCCGAATCCTGAGGCCCACAGGAGGTGCTGTCGACGATGATTTTGGGTTTCTTCTCCGTGGAGAGAAGCCCGCCTTCTCCAAAAAGCACCTGGTTCACTTCATGTCCTGAAGCCACGATCATGAAAACAATATCGCAGGAAGCCAGTTCCGGGAGATGATCGACCACCACGGCGCCCTTTTCGGCGAGTGGCTCGGCCTTGGCGCGCGTTCTGTTCCAGACCATCAGGTCCTGCCCGGCTGACAACAGCCGATGGGCCATGGCAAAGCCCATGCGACCGGTGCCTATCCAGCCGAGGGTGTGATTCGTAAGGTCTAATTCGGTCATATGCTTGGCCTGATTGGGAAGGGGACCGCTAAAATTTATCGATTCATGAGCTTCGTCGAAGGGCGCAGCATGAACGGATAACTTATGGTTTTATATGGATTTCCGCTCGCACTGAGCCCTTCGACTACGCTCTGGAGAGCCTTGTCGAAGTGCAATTTTACAGCCCCCCTGAATTATGAAAACTCGTTTTGAGATTGAAATGGCCCACCGACAGCAGCAACGTCAACTCCGGGTTTGTGCAGACCAAAATCCGGTTTTAGCCCGGATGGCTAAGCTCATGTCGCTATCACTCTGAAATTCCCAAGTCATTCCACAAAAACTGGAAGGAAACCGGTTGTCGATTCTGCTGCCTGGCCTGGGCGGCTTCGCCGTGTTCATAGGTCCTGAGTAAAAACCTGACCTGCTCCAGTCCCTCCGGGGTTTCCATCGCTTCTCTGGGCGACTGGTAACCCAGAGCGGGGAGGGGTGAGTCCGCCCAGGCAGCGTAGAACGAACGCATGTGCTCATCAATCAACTGAGTCATGATCTCGGGTGGTATGGACGGCGTCTTCGGTTTGGCCGGGGGTTTTGCCGAATCAGTGCTGGAAAGCATCCCCTTGGGGTCGGAGATGTCTCTGGCGATGAAGGTCACGGCGGAATCCATCAACGACTCAAACCAGGGGTGCCCCTGGTCGGCAAAATCCTGCGTGCGATAAGAGACCTTGATACGGTCGGCCTGTGTGCCCGGGTCCACGTTCAGGCTGGCGCGCAGCTGACCGTCGTCCCCCTTCAACAGCCGGACCCATCCGTCGGTGCGATCGCCCTCGATGTCGGCCTGACCGGCCAAGTTCCTTTCCAGAGCAGCCGGATCATTGACGCGATAATGATCCGTCACAAACAGCACGGGTTGCCCCGTAGTCATGTCGACCAGGTCAGGCAGGACGAACGGCGCCGTCAGCATTTGCAGCCAACGATCCGGAATGATGGCGCCGATGATCTCCCGTGTCAGTGGGTCGCTGGGGTCGAGACCTTCAAGCTCTTCCCGCAACTCATTCAGCAGATCCAGGCACTTGTGACGGTGAAAGCCATAAACAGCACCCGATAACTCATAGTGATCGCCCACGGTCATGATCCGCCCCGCCGTCACGTCAAACATGGCCGCCTCCGCTGAGCCAGTTTTCTCCTGTACCCAGATGGGCTCGAGCTCAGGAAACAAAAGATCACGCAGCTGCATCCTTTCCCCTGGGACCAGATCAACCACCTCATAAAGGCCCAACCGGGCCATGCCGAGTTGTTCAATCCATTGACGCTGAACCGTTGAAAATACGGGTCCTCCCGGGCCAAGCAGACAATCACTGACCGGGACTTCCTGGCCTCTCACCTGAATGGTTCCCTCTGCCAGAAGCCATTCCATGGCATTGATCATGGCCATGCCATAGGCATCATCATTGAGAGCCTCAAATCGCTCGTACTCTTCCTCGCTCAGTCCCCCAAAAAAACTCTCGATCAATGCCGTCTTTATTGCCTTGCCATGCCGCGAGTGCAGCCAATCAATCGCTTTGGGCGCAGCGAGTGAACGCTCCTGCTCAGCTTCGTTGGCCTTATTTTCCTCAACCTTCAGGCAGCACTGCTTGTATTTTTTACCGCTGCCACAGGAGCAGGGGTCATTACGACCTATTTTTGACATGAGATGAAATCCAGAGGTGGGGAGTGATTAAGGGCGGTCAAGACGGGCCATCCAATCCAGGGCGGTCGTCATCATTTCAGCAAAAACCGACGCCTGAGATTTATTCAGAGACTTGGGTACCTTAAAGGAATGATCCCCGCCCTCGATGACCTTCAACGAGGAAGGTCCCGTCCATTGCGGCAGCAATGACGCCAACAAAGTCAGATCACAAAGACTGTCCCGAGTGCCTTCGAGAAATAGGGCAGGGCAGACCACGGCCGGCCAGTGCTCCGTGCGCGCTTTCTCAGGCTGTTTCGGCGGGTGGAGCGGATAGCCCAGAAAGATCAGCCCCGAGCAGGACAGTCCATGGGCCACAGCCAGCGAAGCCACCCGGCCACCCATGCTCTTGCCAGCGAGGAACAGCCTTTTGGGACACAAGGGACCCTGGGTCACGGCATCGTGAACCGCCCGCCAGGTCTGCTCCAGTAACGCCGGCCGATCCGGAGCCTTGCGACCCTGCTCGGTATAGGGGAAATTGAATTTTATGCTCAGCAGCCCCGCCGCTGCAAAGGCCTGATGGAAATCGCTCATGAACGGATGGTTCATGTCATTGCCCGCCCCATGCGCCAGAATAATGGCGTTGGACTGGCCAGGCACGTACTGTTCTGGAATGACCCACACCGAAGTGATGTCCTTTCCCGGTTCAACCGTCACGGTGCGCTGGATTTCCTGCATGATGGGTTTGGGTGAAAGTGCCTGCATCCTGATTGAGTGAATGATAATGTCATTCAGCCGAAGTTGCCCTGGCTTGTGCCGATCTCAGGATTCGGGTGATGAAATCCATGCGCACGGTGATGGCCCGATCCGTCTCATTCGCCTTGTCTCCGGGCTTTTTGCTGAGCAGCGTGTTCAGGCCCAACACCTCATGACGCGCATCCAGCAAAGGCCCGCCGCTATTGCCTGCGGCAATCAAGGCATCATGCAGAATGCAGCATTCCGCCACATCCACCACGGTCCCGGTTGATGAAGCCATGATCTGACGGCCCTGCGGAAATCCCATAGCGACGATGGGCTCGCCCATGGAGACGACCTCCCGTCGGATTGGCAGGGGCGTCCCCTGGATGCGGGTCTCAATAATCGCAAAATCCAGGTCGTCATCCCGGAATACCACCTGACCCAGGAAGGGTGCCTGCCCGCTGAAGGAGATGGCTACGGTGGTGTCATCCCCGACTACATGAGCATTGGTCACGATCAGCGTCTCCTTGGCATAAAAACCCGAACCGACCGATTTTCCGGTACTGATCCGCACCACACCCGAGGGCGGGTTGAAGGGGCGGATTGGTTTGCTGGCGCTAGCGGTCCGGGCCGATGTTCGTCCAGTTCCCGTTACATCTTGTTGCTGCAGCCGGTCTGCCTCTTTCTGCACCTCGGCCTGCAGGTTGGCCAGTTCTTCCGGGTCCATCGGCATGAATTCGCCATCAACGAGGCTGGTCGGTTCGGTCACTGCTGATGTTGTGGCAGGGGAATCAGACGTTGCAGGGCGTGATCTCAGTGCCGGGGCTTCGGGGGTGTAATCCCACCCGCTGTCTTCCTGAGACGAAGCGAAACAGTCCAGACGTCTTTTCCGGATCTCTGCCGCGACTTCAGCCGCCTCTGCCCGGTCCTCGTACCGGTGACTACACAGAGTCTGATTAGAGAGCCCGCGTATCTGATCGATCGACAGTTCAGCGGCCATGCCCGGGCCACAGGTCATGATGCCCGCCAACCCCAGGGACAGCATCTTCATGAATTGATACGCTGGTTCGGGTAGGTTCATCGCCATATATGGGACACGGGACAAGTGTTAAACAGGTGAAAACAGTTCGGCCATAAAGGGGGCGCAGAACACCCCGAAACTGTTGGCCATGATAGCCAGGCAAGGGCTCATATACTGAGCCTTGGAATCGCCCGGTGAATCTTTTGCCCCTGTGATTCGCCTGCCCCAGCCCGTGTCTATTCCTTCGCCCCATACTGCTGCAGTCCCCGTTCCAGCTGTTCCCTCACCTTTTCCAGTAACTCGGGTGGACTGATCACCATGCAGTCCTCACCATATTTCAGAATGTCCATGACGAGTTCACGGTGATCATTGAATGGGACCTTCAGTTCATAGCTACCGTCCTTGTTCATCTTCCCCCGTTGCAAGGGATGCCAGCGTTCCGTCGAGACCCAGCGGGCTCGACCCGGGGTGAAGCGCAAGGTCGCCCAGGCCACCTGGTCACCCGAGAAAATCCCGTACCCCGACCCCAGAACCTTATCCAGGCGTTTCTCATCGATATCCTTCGCCTTCGTATCCAGCAATTCGGCCGCCTGGATGGCATCCACCGCGAAGGCGCGCAGACCTTCCCGGAGATGACACCAGGCATCGAGATACCAATTGTCCCGATAGTGCATCAGCCGTTGCGGCGACACCTCGCGCTCGGTGACCTCATCCGTCCCCCGGGCGTGATAGCGGATCACCAGGCGTTTGCGCCGGATCAGCGCCGAGCCAATGAGCTGGAAATGGTCGAGATGAAATTCCCGGGCGCCCACCGTTTCAATGCGGATGCGTTTCTGCACTTCTTCAGCTGTCCCATCCCCAGTGCCGAGCAGACCGCTCAAACGCGATAGCAGCGGTTGGATCTGTGGCCCCAATAGCCCACCCGTATCCAGGTTGGCCAAGAGATGCTGCATGGTCAGCAGGGCATGGATTTCCTCGGCAGAGAACCAGAGACCCGGCAACTCATACTGCGGACCGATGCGTTTCTGGGTGGATTCAAAGCGATAACCGCCGAGTTCCCGATCAAAGACGATGGGCGCATGCAGTCGATCCTTCATGTACGACAGATCACGCTTCAAGGTCGCCCAGGAAATACCCAGCCGCTCCTCCAGATCCTGCCGGGTCACGACCGGCTTACTGGCCAGCAACTGGTCGATTTGATAGATGCGTTCCAGTGTTCCCATGATCGTGATCGGGGTTGGATGACGTCGGACTGAACGACGTAAACAATATTCATCCAGGCTCAATATATGAGCCTTTCGCTCCCTATGATACCCGCCAACAACCGGCTGAAGTGCCTGAAGATCAGGCCTCTGCCGATTCAAGGTGTCTACATCTACTAGGAGAGCATCATGGCTGCTGTACTGTCACGCGAAATTCCCACTACCCTGGGCGACACCTTGGCGCAGTCCCTGGCGCGGAACTGCGCGGCTTTTCTCACGGAAAGTCAGTCGCGCCGGTTCAAGACCTTTCTGGAAGCATTGAAGGCATCACCTGGACGCGATTCCAGGAATGCGGCTTATAAACGCAGCATCGCCTATGCCCGCACTGTCTTTGGGCGCTGTGTGGTGGCAGTGGAGGAGGCCGGATCGGGCAAGGATCGGGTCACCGAAGTCACTGGCATGCTTCCTTTCGATGACGTGAACGGGCGCATGGTATTTCGCAGCGTCCGCGTCAATGCTCGTCATCCTGCCGATATCAGGGAATTCGTCATCAGTGGTGTCATTTCCACCCATGCCATGCAGCGGGTGATACAGGGCCTGCACACCGATGATCCCACGTCCCTCGCCAAAGTCCTGTATGGCCACACCCGTCAAGCGGCCAGTGAAGTCCCCTCTGGCTGGCCGGTCAATCGTGAGTGGCTGACGGTCGATGAGCGGGGGATTGGCGTCTGGGTCAGTACCCCGACACCGGAGGGATTGTCCCCTATCCAGGGACAGCGGGGTTCTCCAACCTGGATGCTCATGGCGACGTGGATTCCGGCCGCCAGTGCGTCACATGGTCCCTATGGGCGGGCGATGCAGCGGTTTCGTGAAGGGCTGTTTGTCAACACCCTCCGGTGCTGATCCTTAGTTCCTGACGTCAAAACCTAAAAACAAAGGTGAGGTCATGATTGGACTCATGATCAGTTTATTGATACACAAAAACTGCTTTTATAATGACAGCAGTAGTGATCTAATAGACTGCATGAAAACTGCAACTCCCTCATCCGATTACCCCCTCGCTGACCTGTGTGCACTGGCGGACCTGCCAATCCGGACGGCCCGCTACTACATCCAGATCGGCCTGGTCGACAAACCGGCCGGCTCCACGCGAGCCGCCGTTTACGGCCCCAGGCACCTGGAACAACTGCTCCTGATCAAAAAATGGACGGCGGCGGGGGTGTCCCTAGAGCGGATTCGTGAACTGCTCCATGGCGCCGAGGCGCCGGTACCGCCCCGGCCCTTCGTGGCCGGGTCAGTTGAGGTCCACAGTCACCTGACGGTGGCGGATGGGGTGGAAGTGGTGATCGAGCCGGGCAGGGCAGGGCTATCCCCCGAGCAGGTACGACGCTTTACCCGAGCAGTGATGACCGCCTTTGAGGCCATCAAGATCTCGCCCGAATCCGCCAGCGCTGACACCGAACCATCCGAACAACAAGAACAACTACCCTGAGAGACCACCCCATGAATCAGCCCGCACAACTGCATACCCGTGACGGAGAGCCCGTCCTGTTCAAAGGCGCCACCCTGGCCGGTGTGTTGCAGGGATCCCTGTTCGAAGCCACGCTGGAGCAGCGTTTCAAGAACCCGACTGAACAGCACATTGAGGTGGTCTACATCTTCCCGCTCCCCTATGGTGCGGTGCTGCTGGATCTAAAGGTCAAGCTGGGGGATCAGTTACTGACCGGGTGTGTCATCGCCAAGCGGGAGGCCGAAATGAAATACGAGGAGGCCCTGACGGAAGGCGATGCCGCCATCATGCTGGAACGCAATACCGATGGCACCCACACCCTGAACCTCGGTAACCTGGCACCCCACGAAGACTGCGTGGTGACGCTACGCTATGCCCAGACCCTGTCATTTGAACAACGGGGCTTGCGCCTGTTGATACCCACGGTTTTGGCTCCGCGTTATGGCAACCCGATCACCGACGGCGGGCTCAAGCCGCATCAGGTAACCGAGAGCAGCCTGGACGTCGAATACCCGTTACAACTGACTATCGATCTGCTCGATACCCTGGCCCGGGCCAGGGTGTCCTCGCCCAGTCATCCGATTAGCGTCAGCCATGATCTTCAGGAGGGCGCTACCCGGGTCCGCGTCACCCTTGCCGCCACGGCCTGCCTCGACCGGGACTTCATTCTCAATGTCGACCAGCTCCCGGTGAACGCCCTGGCGGTTCTGTCGCAGGATACCGTCCATCCCCAACAGACCGCCGCGCTCATCAGCCTCTGTCCACGACTTCATCAGGACGAAGATGCGGCCATTGCCGTCAAACTTCTGGTGGATTGCTCCGGCTCCATGGGCGGCGACAGCATTGCCGCGGCCCGGCGGGCACTGCAGGCCATCATCAGCCAATTCCAGAGCGGAGACCGTTTCTCCCTGTCGCGCTTCGGCAGCATGGTCGATCATCGCACTCGGGGCTTATGGGCAGTCAAGCCGGCCACACAGCGCTCGGCCCAACGCTGGATCAACGACCTCGATGCCGATATGGGGGGCACCGAGATGGAAGCGGCGCTGGCATCCACCTTCGCCATCGGCCATCATGAACCCGCCGATGTGCTCCTCATTACCGATGGCGAAATCTATGCCATTGATCCCCTCCTGAACCGCGCCGCCCGTTCTGGCCATCGCCTCTTCGTCGTTGGCATCGGCAGTAGCCCGACCGAAGCCAATCTCCGGCAAATGGCCGAAGTCACCGGCGGCGCCTGTGATTTTGTCGCCCCCGGCGAGCAGGTCGAACCCGCCATCCTGCGGATGTTTGCCCGCCTGCGGTCGCCCCATCTGGACACTCTCGCGATTCACTGGCCCGAAGGCGGGCAGCCGCTGTGGCACTCGCCGCTGCCCAAATCGGTGTTCGATGGCGATACCGTCCAACTCCAGGCTACTTTCCACAATCCACCCCAAGGGGACGTCATCCTGATGGGTCAGAGATCCAGACGTGCTGAACCGGAATACATCGGCCAGGCCGTGCTCTCCAGCGCTATTTCCGACGCTGACACCGTCGCTCGGCTGGTGGCCAGTGCTCGCCTCAAAACCCTGCGCGATAGTGAGGCCACCGACCTGGCCGTGGACTATCAATTGATCACCTCTCACACCAACTTCCTGCTGGTCCATGAGCGAAACGCCGAGGAAAAAGCCCAGGACATGCCCGAACTACATGCCGTCAAACAGATGTACCCGGCAGGCTGGGGAGCGGCAGGGAGTGTAATGGCATCGTCTGAACCGACACTGAAACTGGTGCAGCGATGTGCCGGCGAAATCGAATATGGTGAGATGACAGACATCCGCATGAGTCTCCGCAATTCCAGTGCCATGCAAAAGTGGGCGAATGATGAGCCACAGGAGTATCTGGATATCCCGGCCTTCCTCAGACGACAGCGGGGTCCTGACCCCAGTGTCAGTGAGCAGTTGAACGAGGGCCTGAAGGCACGGGTCAGCAGCGCGTTCGAATCCAGAAGCGATGATGCCGGACCGCTCACCTCCCAGGGCCTCCTGACTTATCTGGATAGCACCCCACAAAGCGCCTGGCCGCAGTCCTATGCCGAATTGCGCGATCTGGGATTGCCCCCGGAACTCGTCGACTGGCTGGAGGATATCTTTGCCAGCGAATATCCCATGCCGCTGGCAGAACCCATCGCGGTCGAGGTCTTCCTGGCGGCCCTGATGAGTCCAACAATCCACAGTCGACGCACAAAATCAGACGGACCACTGAAGCGGCTACAAAAGACAATTCGAAAAACTTTCGGCCAGTTCGGGTCATCCCCGACAACACCCTACTTCCAGCCATTCGATCATCTGGTGGCTTACATGCAAGCCATCGAACCTGACATGTGGCCGGAAGCGATGAAGGCCGAATTGTTTGACGTCATCTGAATGTAACCCTGATTCGTTCAATGCAGGGATCATTCAATGCAATCGAATTACACGGACAATACGCCATGGCCATCCGACTGGAATTCATCAAATTTGTGGTGCCTAATCGCGATTGCGGCAGGTGCGCTTCTGCTATTGCTGCTCGTACTGCTCTGGCGAGATCGGCGTCATTTCCGAAAGAACCCACTGCCGGGTCTTTCCTGTCAAAAAGCCAAACAAACGCCACCACTCTAGAGGTCAATAAAATGAAGAACCATATGAAGATCTTAAGCAAGTTGCCCATGCTCACGGGATTGCTGGGCATCCTCGCATTTCCACTTGCACAGGCCGATATCACCAGCTGGAACAACAGCCCGATGAACTACCAAAACAGCGAATTGAATTATGAAAACTCGCCACTGAACTACAACAATAGCCCCATGAACTATGAAAACAGCCCGCTCAATTACAACTCGGAGCGGATCATCCGGGACAACTCCGGAAAGGCTATGGGGTATGCCGTTCCGAAGTCAGATGGCGGCGTTAATTATTTCGATATGGAAGGACACCGTGAAGGCTATCAAGGCCCTGATAGTCGCTAAACCAGGGGCTAACTCCCCCGGTTGGCAGTTCGACGGCGCATCTTTCCTTGGCGATAAACAAGACCACCATGCCGGTCAAACAAGCCCTGACGGGCGGCAAAGTCCCTGTCAAAATCTGGACCGACGACATCGACGAGAAGTCGAAGGCGCAGTTGCGCAACATCGCCAGTTTGCCCTTGTTAATCATCATGTCGCCGCCATGCCGGATGTGCATCTTGGCCCAGAGGGCAGTGACCACTCGGTTGACTATATCCATACGGTGCATTGGGCCCAGACCAGGATTACGCCATGCAGAATCGGCAGTCTAAGCGAGTCCCACGAAAATGCTATGTCTACGGTGTTCCCGACAGCGTACGACCGCATTTTGCGGGACGGTTAATGCCTTCGGCGCCCCAGCCGTCCCCGTCACCCGTTCAGCGACAACAGGGTCGCTGAACGAGGCTCTCAGATGACTCTACGGGCTTTCGGGATGCCTTGCAGTTTGCCTCCGGACGGCGTTACCACGCCACCCTCCGGCAAACCGCCCGGCCCTGGCCCTTCTGGGGGGCATGAAAAACATCCCGGTCTCGCCGCTACGCGGCTGACCTTTATTTTTCAGCGATGCTCCATCTGGTCCTAGGTGCCTTGCACCGGCATCTGCCGCCATTCCGGGTGACCTCAGAGGTGGTCAACTGTCACCACAACTATGTCGCCCAGGAACATCATTACCGGGCCAACGTCTGGGTCACCCTCAAGGGAGCGAATGGGCCAGGGCGCGCGACCTCGGCATCGTACCCGGCAGAATGGGGGCACGCAGCTATATCGTCCGGGGCAAAGGCAACCCGGAAAGCTTCTGCTCCAGCGCCCATGGTGCTGGACGCCGCATGAGCCGGACCGCCGCCGAGCAACAGTTCACCGAACATGATCTGATCCGTCAGACCGAAGGGGTGGTCTGCAGGAAGGACAAGGTCGTTATTGATGAAATTTCGGGCGCCTACAAGGACATTGATGTGGTCATGGAAAACCAGAGCGACCTGACCGAGATCGTGCACACCTTGAAGCAGGTTGTGTGTGTGAAAGGGTGAGCGAGCGGGCTAGGACATAAAGTCCATTGGTGGACCCACGTTTGGCCGTGTGTAGAATATGCGCGGAGCATACGGTTTTAGAGGCGGCTGTTGATTTTCAAATTTATTCTCCACCTTCAGCTAGGAATTGCGGTGTGAAGACATGAGGTTAGCCAATATTTGTACAATTCTGGGAATGTTTGGCAATCCAGGCCTCAGAAGCGTCAGCTTTTAGTGGGCTCTCTCTACTTGATGAAAAAATCAACAGCTGCTAAGGGTGCCGTTTGACGATTCGGGGGAAGTATGGGCATTGAGGATGCGCTGAGTGATTTGAGGCTCAGACTTTTGGATCTTACTGGCCGCAGTCGGCTTATAAATTTCAAGCACACTGCTGGTAAATCCATTCAATTTGTCAATGTAAGCCTTGAAGCGGTATATGGGCGGCTCACCAATAATCCCGATGGTATTTGTCAAATAGATTACATTCCCGATCCTCCAAGAGTGGAATGGATTATGGCAAACGGAAGGTCAGTTCGCCCTGATCCAAAGCAATATGCTCAGAAATTAGGGATTGACTCCTCCTATGAGCTGCCTGAAACCCGGATGAATCATCCGGTGAGTACGGCAACTGGTTACAAGCTGCAGACACTTTTTTATGGCGATGCACTAGGCACCCATAGCCGCAATATTATCAGAGAAGCCAATTCTGCTATCAAAGAGACAGGAGCAAACATGCTCTTCCTTGTCTTTGGATTTCTTGAGTTTCCGGAGAATCCCACTAGCGATAAGCTGTTTCGAGCGCCAATACTCTGCGTTCCAGTGGAAATTAAACCTGTTGAAGGGTCACCGTATAAGAAATTTAGTCTCGTACATACAGGCGAAGAAATTACAGAAAATCTATCGCTTCGTGAAAAGGTGGCTCGGGATTTCGGCATTCAGATTCCTGAGCTCGAGGATGGGCAAAGCCTTAACTCCTACTTTGATCAGATTGAAGAGATCATTCAGGACCAGGCTCTCTGGCGAGTCAGACGAATGCTCACCCTTACCTTGCTGTCTTTCACCAACATGTTAATGGTGAGGGATCTCGAAGTAAAGAATTGGCAAATAAACGATGGAACTGGTTCCAATCTCTTGGTAGACCACCCCGTAATCCAACAAGTATTTCAAGGTGGTGGAGATTCTCATGAGTCAGCCTATGCCAAGGAATATGACATCGACGAAGAGAAGCATGTTCATCTGCCATTGATATTTGATGCTGACAGTTCGCAGCACAGCGCACTAATCGATGTTCTTGCAGGGAAAAACCTTGTGATCGAAGGCCCTCCCGGAACAGGCAAATCCCAAACGATCACTAATATCATTGCCGCTGCGCTCGACAAAGGGATGAAGGTATTGTTCGTCGCGGAAAAACTAGCGGCTCTACAAGTGGTGCAAAGGAATATCCAGCGTGCAGGATTAAACGAATTCATTCTTGAGCTACACAGTAACAAGAACAATAAAAAGAAAATCATTTCTGAGATCAGTTCGCGCCTTGATTTTCGGGCGCTCTTCCGTTTCCAGTGGAAATTAGCTTAGCCTGATGCACTTTCATCATTGCTGTTGAGGTCATCCCGGATGGATTCCAATCTGTTGTTCACGTCAGCCCTGGGTCTCAAGGCGCCTTG